>JAFTQI010000023.1 GCA_017462825.1 Clostridia bacterium
AAGTCAAGTATTTTTAGTAAGATTTTGCTAAAATGTAAAAGAGGAAAGTGTATATATGTACGGAGAACAAATTAAAAATTGGAGAAAACAACATAATTTATCGCAGGACAAATTATCCAAAGCAACGGGAATACCGCAAAAGACAATTAGTTGGATTGAAAGCAATGAAGGGATAGAAAATATACAGCAATGCGTTATACTTGCTGATTTTTATGGAATATCTCTTGATGAATTAATCGGGCGCGAGTTTAAGAAGAACTGGTAATAATATAAAGAAAAAAAGCCTTGCAAGTATGCTTGCAAGGCTTTTTGTATATGTCTTAATTGTTCGTATACACGCTTTGCGTGTATAGACCGCGTGGCGGTAGGGAGCAAGCGGAGCTTGCTTGTTGTGGGGTGTGGTTTCGCCTGACGGCGACAACTGACGTTGAGTCTTTAAGGCTCTGCCTTAAAAATCCGCAAGAAACTGAGTTTCTTGACTTCCTATTGTGAGTGTGGGATTTCTTAAAATTAACACTGGGTTAAGGCTCAGCCTTGTGTGTGGAAAGCCAAACCATGAGCACGGAAACGTCCGCAGGGTTGACCCCCGAGATTCTGCCTGCTTGACCTAAGTTAAAAGGGCGGATTCTATCGAGTTTTTCTCGCGCTTCTAAGCGTAAACCCGCAATCGAATGATAGTCAATGTCCGCAGGCAACGCCTTTTCTTCCAAACGCTTCGCGCGCTCAATAATTTCTAAGCCTTGCTTTAAGTAGCCTTCGTATTTGACCGTAATTTCCGCTGTTTCAAGTACGTTTTTCGGGTATTCGTAGAAAACGTTAAAACGTGCCATAATATCTTTGAGCGGAATGGAACGTTTGAGCAAGTCCGAATAGGAAACGCCGCCGTTCGGCGCGCCGTAGCCGTACTCGGCTAAAAACGCCGTCGCGTCTTTTTTGGGTACCCGTGTCTGCAACGAAGCTAATAATTCTTCATATTTTGCTTTTCTTTCCAAGTATCGTGCGTACCGTTCTTCACTTACCAAACCGACCGCTTTGCCCTTTTCCGTTAAACGGAAATCGGCGTTGTCCTGCCGTAAGCAAATACGGTGCTCGGCGCGCGACGTCATCATTCTGTACGGCTCGTCCGTGCCTTTCGTTACCAAATCGTCAATCAAAACGCCGATATACGCTTCGTCGCGGCGGAGGGTGAAAGGAGGAAGCCCGCGGAGCTTGAGCGAGGCGTTCAAGCCTGCCATAAGACCTTGCGCCGCCGCCTCTTCATAGCCCGAAGTGCCGTTGATTTGCCCTGCCGTGTAAATCCCTTCCACTTTCTTAAATTCCAGCGTAGGGAGTACGTCGAGGGTGTCGATACAGTCGTATTCGATTGCATAGCCGTAGCGCATTATGTCCGCGTTTTCAAGTCCCGCTACCGAGGCGTACATTTCTCGTTGTACGTCGTGGGGCATAGACGTGGACATGCCTTGTACGTACACTTCTAAAGTGCCCGCACCTTCTGGTTCTAAGAAAATTTGGTGGCGGTCCTTGTCCTTAAAACGAACGACTTTCGTTTCAATGGACGGACAGTATCTCGGCCCTGCCGAAAGAATTGTTCCGTCATACAAAGGGGAACGGTCGAGATTGTCGGTGATGATTTCGTGCGTTTTTAAGTTGGTGTAAGTCAAATAGCAGGGGAGTTTGTTTTCGGGCGGGGTATCGTGCATGAACGAAAAAGGATAGATATCCGTATCCCCGTTTTGCACCTCGCACTTGGAATAGTCAATCGTCCGTCCGTCTACGCGCGCGGGCGTACCCGTTTTAAAACGGCGCACGTTAAACCCGAGCTTTATAAGACTTTCCGTCAAATAGTTCGCAGGCGCAAACCCATTCGGGCCCGCTTTTTGTACCACGTGACCGGTAATTGTTTCGCCGTTTAAGTACACGCCCGTACAAAGAATGACCGCTTTACAAGTGATAATGCCGCCGTAGGTGGTTTTAACGCCTGTACATTTCCCTTTTTCAGTTAAAATTTCCGAAGCTTCCGCTTGGATAATACGCAAATTTTTCGTGTTTTCGAGTACGCGTTTCATTTCCGCGTGGTAAGCGTTTTTATCCGACTGCGCGCGCAAGGACTGCACCGCCGCCCCTTTACCGACGTTAAGCATACGGATTTGCAAGGCGGTCTTGTCCGCCACTATTCCCATTTCACCGCCGAGCGCGTCGATTTCGCGGACCAAATGTCCTTTCGCCGTACCCCCGATAGAGGGGTTGCAAGGCAAAAAGGCGATACTGTCGAGATTGAGCGTCAAAAGGGCGGTATTGATGCCTGTGCGCGCTAAAGCAAGCGCAGCTTCGCAACCTGCGTGCCCTGCGCCGACGACGACCGCTTCCGCGGCGTATTCTATAAACGTGTGCTTGGTTTCTATCATAATTATACCGTTGCGGGGGTAACCGCGAATAAAGTGAATGGGCAAACTGTGTTGCCCATTGGAGTTTTACTTCTTTAATACAATGTTCTTAATATCGTCAATTTCTTTGGCGATACGGTCGTTGAGTTTTGCAAGTTTTTCCATCTTGTCGCGTGCGTACATAATCGTCGTGTGGTCTCGGCCGCCGAGCATATTCCCGACGGAGACAAGGGGCATGGAAAGCATATCGCACATAAGGTACGCGCAAATTTGGCGCGCTTTAACTAGCTCGGCTTTCTTGCCTTTCCCGATTAAATCGTCTTTTCTTTGCTTAAAATAGGAACAAACCGCCGAAAGGATTTTTTCGGGCGTTACGGCTTCTTGCGCCTCTTCTTCGTTGACCGATTCGTTGAGCGCTTTTCTTGCAAGCTCCAAAGTAATCGGTTCTTCGTGAAGCTTGCTCGCGAAAATGACTTTCGTGAGTCTGCCTTCGAGCATTCTTACGTCGTGACCGGAGTCGCGCGCCAAGAATTCTAATACTTCGTCGGAAACGGGGCATTTTCTATCGAGTGCTTTGCGTTTCAAAATCGCGATTTTAGTTTCGGTGTCGGGCGGTTGGATATCGACAATCATACCCCCCTCGAAACGGGTGCGGAGACGTTCTTCGAGCGTTGCGATTTCCTTTGGCGGACGGTCGGACGTCAAGACGATTTGCTTATTTTGAGCCGAAAGCTCGTTGAAGGTATGGAAAAATTCTTCTTGAAGCTGCGTTCTACCTTTCAAGAACTGAATGTCATCGATCATTAAAACGTCTACGTTACGATAATGATAACGGAATTTTGCGCCGTTCTTTTGCGCAATCGAATCGATAAGGTCGTTCAAGAAATTCTCGCTCGTCGTATAGAGTACCTTTTTATCGGGATGATTTTGGGAGATGTAGTTCGCAATCGCGTGCATAAGGTGGGTTTTGCCCAAACCCGACTCCCCATAGATGAACAAGGGGTTGAATGTTTGACCGGGGTTTTCCGCGACCGCTTTTGCCGCAGCATAAACAAACTTACTGCCCGAGCCTGCAACGAACGAGTCAAAAGTGAAGGATTTATTGATAGGGGAAATGCGGAAGGACTCCGCCGCGTCTTCTTCAAAATCGGGCGTGAAAACGTCGCTCCCGTCTACAACCAAACGGAAGTCGGAAAGGCCGATGTCGCATTTGACGATAGCGTCCTTGAGTTTATCGGAAAACTTTTTCATAATGCTGTTCGCATTGATATCGGACGAGCATTTCAAGACGATTTTCCGACCCATCAAATCAACGGGCTCAAGATCCTTGATCAAGTGATTAAAGGACACGGGATTGATAATTTTTTCCGCGCGTTCGCTAATTTGCTTCCACAAGAATTGAAGCTGGGCGTTTTCAGCCATAAATTTACCCCCTTTAGGAAATTAATTTTCCTAACTACTTGTCTTTTGGTGAATTATTTGATATAATTATAATACAAAATTCAAGGAAAAGAAAGCAATTTCGGCGGGTTTTTTAAGGATTATGCAAATAAAAAAATTATTCCTTCAAAATTTTAGAAATTACGAAAACGAAGTTTTCGAATTTTCCGACGGGCTGAACGTCCTGTTTGGAAAGAATGCGCAGGGGAAAACCAACTGTGCCGAAGCCGTTTTCTATTTATGCACGGGTGCTTCGCTCCGTATCCGCCATGACAAACAGCTTATCCGTATCGGCGCGGACCACGCCAAAATCACCGCTGAAGCGGTGAATCGGTACGGGAAAGTCATCATTGAAGCTTTGATTTTTGAAAATAAACGCGAAATTCGTGTGAATGGCAGTAAAATTGCCAAAAATGCGGATTTAATGGGACATATCAACAGCGTATTTTTCTCGCCAGGGGAATTGCGGCTTATCCAAGACGGACCCGACGAGAGAAGACGGTTTATGAATATTTCCATTTCACAGACCTCGCCCGCGTATTATACCGCGCTTTTGCGCTATAATAAAATACTCGATCAACGAAACACGTTATTGAAAAATCACGATTCGGCTTTGATTTTGGACACCTTGCCCGTATGGGACGAGCAGCTTTGTAAGTATGCGGCGGTGATTGTGAAAAAGCGCGCGGAGTTCTTGGAAAAACTCGCGCCGTACGCAAAAGAATACCACGCGTTTTTAACGGACGGCGGGGAAGAACTGGTTATAAAACCGGACAAAAAATACGAGGGAGAGGAAACGGAAATCGCAAAAACCTTGCTTCGGCGGTTGGAAAATAACTACGAAAAGGATTTGCGGTTGGGCTTTACGACGGTCGGACCGCACCGCGACGATTTGGACGTAACGATCGGCGGAATTGACGCGAAAGCGTATGCTTCGCAGGGGCAGACTCGGACGGCGGCGCTTGCGCTGAAACTTGCGGAAGTGCAAATTTTTAAGAGTCTTTCGGGGGAATACCCGATTTTGGTTTTGGACGACGTTATGAGCGAGCTGGACTTGAAGAGAAGAAAGAAGCTCGTGCAGTGTATTGCGGAGTTACAAACGATTTTGACTTGTACGCATGCGGAAAGGGTGCTTTATGGGGCGGAGTGTAAGAAAATCCGCATTGAAAACGGCAAAGCTAAACAAAGCTGAGCAAGGCTGAGCCTTGACGCAGACTTAGTATTTTTCTTACGTTTTTAAGAAAGATTTGCGTCTACTGTGGGCGCGCGTACTAAACGAGATTTTTTAAACCTTGCAGACTTTAATATCTTTCGTGCGTTATTTGATAAAGATTCGTGGTTATTATAAATCATTTGAAAGGGGTTTCTATGCTTGCTGATTTGCATATTCACAGCGTATATTCGGACGGGAGTTATTCACCCGATGAAATTTGCCGCCGAGCCGCTTCTCGCGGGCTCGGTTTCATTTCTATTACCGATCACGATACGCTCGCAGGCGTGGAAGCAAAGCGCGCTTGCGCGGAAAAACACGGTCTTTCCTACCTTTCGGGCTGGGAAGTTTCAGCGTATGAAGGGCGAGTCAAAGTGCACGTGCTCGGCTATGGCTGTAAAACGCAGGGCGCGTACGAAGCGTTTGTGAAAGAACGGGCGGAAGCTGCTTTTTTGCGCGCAAAAGACAGCGTGGACAAGTTCCAAAAAATCGGCGTGCCTGTTACGTTAGAAGAAGTCCTTGCTAAGAGGTCTAGCCCCGATTTGCCCGTGCATACTATGCATATTGCCCGCGCCGCGAATCGGTATTTGGGTATCTTTCCAGGGGAAGTGTACGAGCGGTATCTCGCGCCGGGGAAACCTGCAAATTCTAACATCGGCAGACCTACGCCCTATCAGGCAATCGATTGTATTCACGCGGCGGGCGGAATCGCGGTGATTGCCCATCCAGGGAGAATTTCGCTCGATTTTGACGAGAGAGAACGCTTGCTTGTCGGACTGTTTGAGTACGGTGCGGACGGTATAGAATCCGTTTATACGACGCATACTGAAAAGGAAACGGAATATTTCCGCGCGCTTGCTCAAAAATACAAGCTTTTGGAAACGGGCGGTTCGGACACCCACTACGAAGACGGCGTGCGCGCAATCGGCTTGCCGCAGTTTGCACCGTCAAAAGAACTCCTCGAAAAAGTGCGAATTTTCTAAAAAGAACAAACCATGTCCGCGTTGAAAAGTATTTCAATCGCGAAATACATAGAGAGAAAGGACGGGGAAAACGGTGAAAAAAGCAATACGGATAGCTTGGACGCTCCTTTTTGTGAGCGTCCTTTTTCTTTGCGGCGGAACGTTGCCGTTCAAGAGAAAAGCGCAAGCGGAAGCGGACAATCCTTACGGTTGGGAATTGATTTCGGCATACACGACCTATTTTAACGAAAAGGAAGTAGGGAGAAGCGAGAATATCGCGATTGCCGCATCGCTTATAGACGGCGTGACCGTGCAAGCTTACGGCGAGTTTTCGTTTAACGGCGTAGTGGGCAAGCGTACGGAAGAAGCGGGTTTTCAGCAAGCGAAAATCATTGTAAACGGCGAGTACGTACAAGGGGTGGGCGGCGGCGTTTGTCAAGTGAGCACCACCCTTTATAATGCCGCCCTTAAAGCAGGGCAAGAGATTTTGGAATACCATCCGCACTCCTTGCGTGTAGGGTACATTCCGCCGTCGCGTGACGCAATGGTGTCGTCTTCGAGTGATTTGCGGTTTTGGAATAAGCGAAATCATGCGATTTATCTTTCCGCGAAAACGTTTGGCGGGGGGATTAAAGTTTGTTTTTACGGCAAAAAGGACGGGTACAGGTACGAGATTACTGCGAATTTGCTCGAAGAATTGCCGCCGCCTGCGCCGATTGTGAAAATGGGGGAGAAAGAGGGAATTCTACGCCAAGAAAAAAGCGGTGCGAAAAGCGAGGCGTATTTGGAACGGTATTTTGGGGAGCGACTCGTGGAGAGAAAACGTATCAGAGCGGACGAATATCGGCCGATTCAAGGCATAATCGTCAAAAAAAATGCCGATACGACAAATAAAATGCTTTCCAACGCTTGTCTTTTGCGGGAAAAAATGTTATAATACAATGGTATACCAAAGGTATAACCATTGAGGAAAAGAGTCGAAAGACAAAAATAGCGCTTTTCCTTGGAGAGAACGAGGCGTACGATGGAGAGAATCAAGCTTAAAGAACTTAATGAAAACACCGCCGCATACGGCGGAAAGAGGGTCACCGTAGCGGGCTGGGCAAGAACCATTCGCGATTCCAAAGCGTTTGGATTTATTGAGCTCAACGACGGTAGCTGTTTTAAGAATACGCAAATCGTATTCGAGCGTGAAAATTTGGAAAATTACGACGTAATCGCAAAGGAAAACGTCGGCTGCGCGTTGATTGTAACGGGGGTGGTGGTGCTTACCCCTGAGAATAAACAGCCCTACGAAATTAAGGCGACGAAAATTGAGGTAGAGGGGGAATCGACTCCCGATTATCCTTTGCAAAAGAAACGCCACAGCGTAGAATTCTTGCGCGAAATCGCGTATCTTCGTCCGAGAACGAACCTTTTCGGCGCGGCGTTCAGAATCCGCTCCGAAGCGGCGATCGCTATCCATAAATTCTTCAACGACCGCGGTTTCGTTTACGTGCATACTCCCATTTTGACGGGTAGTGACTGTGAAGGCGCAGGCGCGATGTTCCAAGTCACCACGCTGGATTTAGACGAAGTGGCGAAAGGCAAGAAAGTCGATTATAAAGAAGATTTCTTTGGTCAAAAGGTATCTTTGACGGTGTCGGGGCAGTTGAGTGCGGAAACGTATGCAATGGCGTTTGGGAACGTATACACATTCGGGCCTACCTTCCGCGCGGAGCATTCCAACACGGCGCGCCACGCAGCGGAATTTTGGATGATTGAGCCGGAAATGGCGTTCTGCGACTTGGCAGGGGACATGGACGTACAGGAAGCGATGGTAAAATACATCATCAACTACGTTTCCGAAACCTGCAAAGACGAGCTCAACTTCTTGAATCAGTTCGTGGATAAGGGTTTGCTTGAACGCTTAAAGAACGTTTCCGAAAACGCGTTCGTGCGCTTGACCTACACCGACGCGATCGAGATTTTAAAGCAAAACGCGGATAAGTTTGACGATAAAAATATTTTCTGGGGCAAGGACTTGCAAAGCGAACACGAACGTTTCTTGACGGAAACGGTATATCAAAAACCCGTATTCTTGACCGATTACCCGAAAGAAATTAAGGCGTTCTATATGAAACAAAACGCGGACGGAAAGACGGTCGCGGCGGCGGACTTGCTCGTGCCCGGTATCGGGGAGCTTTGCGGCGGTTCGCAAAGAGAGGACGATTATGACAAGCTTGTGAACCGTATCAAAGAACTCGGCATGAACCCCGAAGATTATTCGTGGTATTTGGATTTGCGCCGTTACGGCGGCACGACCCATAGTGGGTTCGGTATGGGGTTTGAACGTA
Organism: Clostridia bacterium; assembly: GCA_017462825.1. The sequence goes on from JAFTQI010000023.1 coordinate 8,333, forward strand.
TGATTATGTACCTTACGGGTATTTCGAATATCCGTGACGTGCTTCCGTATCCCCGTACGTTCGGCGACCTTAAATATTAAAATGCGTATATGCTTAAAAAAACGCGTATATGCGTCGCAATACGGCGTCGGATTTCCGCGGCTCTTGGTTACGTACGGCTAGTACGCTCCCTGCGGGGTGCTCAATGGGCCTTGAACTGCTCGCAGCTCCGCGTTTTATCACGGTAGAAACAGGTGGGTGTTTAGTGCGCCTCAATCAAACATAAGGAAACAAACGACAATGACGAAAATTGTAATTGACGCGATGGGCGGCGATTTCGCGCCCAGACAGCAAGTATTAGGCTCAGTAGAAGCCTTGAATAAAGACAAAGATTTGTACTTAATCCTTTGCGGCGACAAAACGCAAATTGAAGAAGTGCTCGCAGAGTGTAAGTACGATAAAGCCCGCTTAGAAATCCGTCATACAACGGAAGTAATCGGTATGGAAGAAGTGCCGACAAAAGCGGTAAAGACGAAAAAGGATTCCTCCACGGTCGTGGCGTTCCGTTTGCTTAAAGACAATGAAGCGGACGGCTTGGTCACCTCCGGCTCGACGGGCGCGGTACTTACCGCCGGCGTTTTGGTTTTGGGTAGATTGAAAGGAGTGGCGCGCCCTGCGCTGTGTCCGATTATCCCCAACCACCGCGGCACGGGTACGTTCCTTTGCGATTGCGGCGCGAACTTGGAATGCAAACCCACGTACTTACAGCATTTCGCAATCATGGCGTCCGCGTACGCGCAAACCGTCTACGGTTTGGAAAGCCCCAAAGTCGGGCTTTTGAACAACGGTACGGAAGACCATAAGGGTTTGCCGTTGCAGCAGGAAACCAACGAGCTTTTGAAACAAACGGACGTTATCAATTACGTCGGCAACGTCGAAGGCAGAGATTTGATGTTCGGGGATATCGACGTTATGGTTTGCGACGGTTTCACGGGGAACATTGCGATGAAATCGGTGGAAGGCTGCGGCAAGACCATTTCCACTATTATGAAAAGAGAGTACAAGAAAAACCTTTGGCGTTTAATTTGCGCGATTATGTCGAAAGGGATCATCAAGAGCATCAAGGGCAGTATGGACTATGAAAAAATCGGCGGCGCGATGTTCTTGGGGCTTAACAAAGCGGTCGTGAAAGGACATGGCAACTCGAAAGCGAGCGCGTTTGCGATTTGTATCGCGCAGGCGGCGAAAGCGGCACGCGGCGGCTTGGTCGATAAAATCAAGACGATGATTGACGACGCGAACGCGAAGCTTGCGGCGAAAGCGGAAGAAAAAGCGGAAGCTTAATTTGGGGCTCTATCCCAACCCTTGGTTGATTTTTGACGGAAAACGCTGTGAAATACGGCGCGTTATGCTCAGTATAGATCGCTGAGGGTATGCGCCTTTGCAAAACGCTTGTCTTTCTTGTGTTTTTCTTGTCAAAGCGCAAAACACGAATCAACCATTTGTTGTGACATAGCCCAATTTTATACAGGGGGGGAACTATGTCGTTTCCAATCCAAGAAATAGAACAAAAACTCGGCTACGAGTTTCAAAATAAAGATTTGCTGAAAATCGCGTTTACCCACTCGTCCTACTCGAACACCTACGGCGGTAAAAACAACGAGCGTTTGGAGTATTTGGGGGATAGCGTATTGCAGCTCGTCGTGACCGAATGGCAGTTTTTGCGCGACCGCGAAGCGAGCGAGGGCAGACTGACGGCAGAGCGGCAAAAGCTTGTTTGCAAAGACGCGCTCGATTCGGCGGTGGACGCTTTGGATATTATGCGCTATCTTCTCGCGGCGGGCGGGGAGTATAATATCGGCGAGAAAGCAAAGTCGAGCTTGTTTGAAGCGGTGACGGCGGCGATTTATTTAGACGGCGGTTACGATAAAGCGAAAAAGTTTATCTACGCGCACGGCAACCTTGAGGTTGTAACGACGGCGGAGAACTCCATCGGCGCGCTGAAAGAGTACTTGGAACGCTTGGGAAAGGCGGACGCGGAGTACGATTTTTGGCAAACGGGCAAAGACCATGCGCCGATTTTTAAATGCGAAGCGCGCGCACTTGGCGAAAAATCGCTCGGCGAGGGCAGGAGTAAAAAGGAAGCGAAGGCGATTGCCGCTGGTCGCTTGCTTGCGGAGCTGACGGGAAAAAGGCAAGCCCGTAAAAGAAAAAAAGGAAATAATTAGAACGGATATAGAGAATATCGTTAAAGGAGTATATTTTGGATTTAAAAGAAATACAACTTGTCGGTTTTAAGTCCTTTGCCGACAAAACGGTGATTCGCTTTGACCAAGGGGTCACGTGTATCGTAGGCCCGAACGGCTGCGGTAAGAGTAACATTGCCGACGCGGTGCGTTGGGTGCTTGGCGAAAAGTCCGCAAAGAACCTGCGCGGTTCGAACATGCAGGACGTTATTTTCGGTGGTACGGTCGAAAGAAAACAGCAGTCTTTTTGCGAAGTAACGCTTGTTTTTGATAACTCGCAACGTATTTTCGATATGGATGACGCGGAAGTTTCCATGACGCGTAGACTGTACCGTACGGGAGAAAGCAAATATCTTATCAATAACCAGACGAGTCGGTTAAAGGACATCGTCGCGCTTTTCCATACCATCGGTTTGGGTAAGGAAGGGTATTCGATTATCAGCCAAGGTCAAGTCGAAAAAATCATGAACGCCCGTCCTGAAGATAGACGTTTGATTTTTGAAGAAGCCCTCGGGCTTATGATTTATAAGAACCGCAAGGAAGACGTTGAAAGAAAAATTGCGGACTCTCTCTCCAACCTTTCCGTATACTCTCAGCGTATCGACGAAAGCGAACGCTTTTTGAGCCGTATGAAGGGGGAAGCGGAGAAGGCGAAAGAGTACAACGAATATTCCGAATCCTTGAAAATTCAGGAAGCGAATATGTACATATACCGCAACGAAAATGCGGAAAATGAAAAGAGCAAGTTCTTAAAGGACATTGCCCGAATTTCGCAGGATATTATTTCCTTGAACACGCAAATTGAGCTTGTCAACCGCAGACTTGAAGAAAACCGCGGTAAAATCGCGAGAGCGGACGGCGAGCTTTCCGAGCTCAACGACCGCCGCGTAGAGCTTTCCGTCGGCAACGAAAGAAAGGACGGCGAATTGAAGCTTGCGCGCGAGCGTATTAGCACCTACCGTTCGCAAATTGCGGCGGCGGGAGAAATCTTGGAGGCGAGCAAAATCCGTATCGGTGAAATCGACGACGAACTCGCTTTAAGGGCGAATAAGAGCGAAGAAGACAGCAAGCGCATTTTAGAAATCGAAACGCAAACGGACGTATTGCGTTCCGCGATTGCGGCGCTCGATAAGAAAATAGAGGTCTTTGAAAAGCTTTCGGACGAAACGCGTATGAATCAGCTTTCGGACGCGGACAATCTTGCCGAAATGAAAAAGAACCTCGGTACGCTTGCGGCGCGCATGGAAGCAACGAAAGAAAAGATTGCCGAGCTTACGGACGCGTTGAAAAAGGAAGAGGATAGAAAGGAACGTATTTTGGACGAACTCAAATCGGTTCGTAAGGATATGGCGGTACTCCGCGCGCAAACGTCCAACGAAATGCGTGAGTTTGAGGAAAGACAGGAAGAAGCGCGTGAAATGCAGCTCACGGTCAACGATTTCAACCAAGAGCTTTTCAACGCGAACGCGCAGCTTGCGGCGCTCAAAGAGAACTTGGAAATGTTCGAGAGCTTGAAAAACCGTTACGAAGGCTACCGCGATTCCGTGCGCCGCTTGCTTTCTATTTCCAAGACCAACCCCGATATTGCAAAGCATCATTACGGTACGGTAGCGGACGCGATCACGACCGAGCAAAGATACGAAACGGCGATTGAAACGGCGATTGGCGCGGCAACGCAAAACATTCTCACGCCAACTGCGGACGACGCTAGGTATTTAATAGAATACTTGAAACGTACGGGCGGCGGCGTTGCGACCTTCTTGCCTGTAAATGCGATGCGTCCCCGTCCCAACACCCGCGAAATTCAGCGCGCGCTGGACGAACGCGGCGCAATGGGGCTCGCGACCGAGCTTGTTCGTTATAATGCCCGCTATGAAAACGTCGTAAGCTATTTGCTTGGCAACACCTTGATTTGCGATACTATTGCAAACGGTACGACGATTGCGAAAAAATACGGCAATACTTTCAAAATCGTTACCCTCGACGGCGACACCATCGCAACGAGCGGCGCGATGACGGGCGGTAGCCGTAGCAAGGGCTCGGCTTCGCTGATGGCGAACGAACGTAAGATTCAAGAATGTAAGGATAACATTGTTAAGAAACAAAAATATATCGAAAAGTTAAAGACGGCGATTGCGGAAAGCGAAAAGGCGCGCAAGGAAGCGGAAGCGGCGGTGGAAGAACTCCGCGATAAATATCAAGGCGCGAATAGCGAAATCGCGGCTTTGGCGCAACGCGAAACGGGGCTTGTTCAACAAATCGAAGAAGCGGACGTCAACATCGAAACGTATGCGGCGGCGCGTAGCAGCGTGCAAGCTAAGCTTAAAGAATTAGAGGAGGAGGAAGCAAACAGCTCCCTTTCCGAAGAACAGCTTGCCGCGCGTAGAAAGAACGCGGAAGCGGAAATGGAAAATCAGCGCAATCAATGCGAAGTCTATAAGGATGAACGCGCGGCAAAGAGCGCGACCTTGCAAAACTTAGAAGTGGAATACGCGGCTTTGACGGCGGATTTGAAAAAGGATTCGGAAACGGTCGCTCGTATTACGACGGAAAAGGAAGAACTTGTCAAGCGTATTTTCGACGTAGAGTTTGAAAGAACGGAAACGCAAACGAAGCTCAATGCTTTGGAGGCGGAGGCGCAGGATAAGGAATTGACGGAAGAGGAACGCAAAGCCGTCGAAGAAATTATGGACAAGATTTCCGCGCTCACCAAGGAAAAAGAAGAAATCAACGCGGCGCAAGCGCAGCTCGAAGAACAAAAGACGGAGATGCAGGAAAAGCTCACCAAGAGCAGTGACAAGCGTTATAAGTGCGAAATTGAAGTCAGCAAAATTGACACCAACTTGGAAAACACCCGTCAACGTATGGAAGAGGCGTACGAGCTTGATTATGAAGGCTGTTTGGTTTATCGCCAAGAAAACTATAACGCGGAAGAAGGCGCGACGTTGATTACGACGCTCAAGCGCAAAATTACGATGCTTGGCGCGGTCAACCCTAATGCGGTGGAAGAATACGAATACGAACGCGGGCGTTGCGACGAAATGGTCACGCAGCGTGAAGACTTGCAAAAAGCACTCGACGATTTGCAGGCTGCGTTAGACGAAATCCGCGGCGAAATGCTTCGTATTTTCGACGCAGGCTTTAAAGAAATCAACGAAAATTTCAAAACCACGTTTAAAGAACTCTTTGGCGGCGGTAAAGCGGAATTGCAGCTTGACTATGAAAACACGGAAGACCCGCTTGCGGCAGGCGTGGAAATCGTGGCTTGCCCTCCGGGCAAGAAGCTTACCAAGATTTCTCTTTTGTCGGGCGGCGAACGGGCTTTGACGGCGATTGCGATTTTGTTTGCGATTTTGAAATCGCGTCCGATGCCGTTCTGTATTCTCGACGAAATTGAAGCGGCGCTTGACGATGCGAACGTGGATAGATTTGCTTCGTACTTGAAGAAATTTACCCTTGATACGCAGTTTATCGTTATCACGCACAGAAAGCCGACGATGAACCAAGCGGACACTCTTTTCGGCGTTACAATGCAGGAAAAGGGCGTTTCTAAGATTGTTTCCGTTAAACTTGCGGAGGTAGAGAGTAAGCTCGGCGCAGGTACGGTAGAATAAACAAAGACGAGTATGCTTCCTTACGCTATAAGCGAATGGGGTATGTGCGAAACAAGCTATCAAACGGACAAAACACACTTAGCTAGGTGCAAACCTCAGCTTATAGGAGTATAATATTATGGGTTTATTCGGGAAACTTTTCGGGGCTTTGAAAAAGACGAAAGACAATCTTTCGTCCAAGCTTCGTATGCTTTTTTCCAAAAACAAATTAGGCGACGAATTTTACGAAGAATTAGAGGAAATCCTTATTTCCGCGGACGTTTCTTATACGACGGCGCAGGAGGTAGTGGAACGCGTGAAAAAGCATGCAATGGACGAGCGGCTCAAAGACGAAGCGTACGTCACTGAGCTTTTGCGCGGGATTTTGACGGACATTTTGGAAGAAAGTGAAGTCGAACCGCCCGAATATCCTTGCGTAATTATGCTTGTCGGGGTCAACGGCGTGGGCAAAACGACGACGGTGGGTAAGCTCGCAAAATACTTCCTTTCGCAGGGCAAAACGGTCACCGTAGCGGCGGCGGACACCTTCCGTGCGGCGGCAAGCGAACAGCTTTCCGTTTGGGCGGATAGAGCGAAAGTCCGTATCGTCAAGCACGAAGAAGGGAGCGATCCTTCGGCGGTCATTTTCGACGCGGTTTCGTCCGCGAAAGCGAAAAAGACGGACGTTGTGATCGTAGACACCGCGGGGCGTTTGCACGTAAAAGACAATTTAATGAACGAGCTTCGAAAGATGGACCGCGTAGTCACGCGCGAATACCCTGAAGCGGACTTTTTAAAACTTTTAGTTTTGGATGCGACGACGGGTCAAAACGCCGTCAACCAAGCCCGCGTCTTTGATGAAGCGGTAGAATTAGACGGTATCGTCTTGACAAAGCTCGACGGTACGGCGAAGGGCGGCTTTGTATTCTCGCTTGCGCAGGAGCTTTCCTTGCCTGTAATTTTCGCGGGCGTCGGCGAGAAGATTGACGATCTTGAAATGTTTGATAGTGAAAGTTTCGTGCAGGCAATTCTTTAAGAAACAGGCAAAATCTTGCGTTTAGTAAACTATGCCGAAAATTATATAGGTAATCGTTATGAGAATTGATATTTTAACGTTATTTCCCGAGATGTTCTCGGCGATGCAAGAAAGCATCATTGGCAGAGCGCAAAAATCGGGAAAAATACAAATTAATATCGTAAATATCCGCGATTATACGGAAGATAAGCATTTAAAGTGCGACGATTATCCGTTTGGCGGCGGCGCGGGAATGGTGATGATGGCGCCCCCGATCGGGAATGCGATTGAAGCAATCGACCCCGAACATAAAGCGCGGCGTATTTATATGTCCCCGAAAGGTCAAGTCTTCAAGCAACAAAAGGTATTCGAGCTTCTGGAGTATGAACACTTGATTTTGCTTTGCGGTCATTATGAGGGAGTAGACCAGCGCGTACTGGATTTATTTATCGACGAAGAAATTTCGATTGGCGACTATGTTTTAACGGGAGGTGAACTTCCTGCGATGGTAGTAACGGACTGTGTTTCTCGGTACGTAGACGGCGTAATCAACACGTCGTCGTTGGTAGACGAAAGCTTTTCCGAGAACCTTTTGGAATACCCGCAATATACCCGTCCGCAGGAATACAAGGGCTTAACCGTGCCCGACGTCCTCCGCAGCGGCGACCACGCAAAGGTGGACGCTTGGCGCAGGGAAAAAGCGTTAGAAATCACGAAAAAGAACCGACCCGACTTACTATAAGTCAGGAAGTCAAGAAACTCAGTTTCTTGCGGGTGTGGGCAGCGCCCACAAACAAAGCCAACCCCAAGCAAGCCCCGCTTGCGCCACACCGCGCAGCGGTCTATACACGTAGAACGTGTGCATAATCCAAAAAAATCAAGTAAGCACCGCAATACGGTGTATACACGCAAAACGCGTTATCCACAAGGAAAAAATTATGAAGAACATACAATGGTTTCCCGGGCACATGACCCGCGCAATGCGTGATATGGAAGCCAAGCGCGATTTATGCGACGGCGTAATTTGCGTTTTGGACGCGCGTGCGCCGATTGCTACGGTGAATAAAAACTTAAAAAAGATTTTTGGCGAAAAACCGATTTTATACGTACTCAATAAAGCTGATTTAGCTGACGCCGCGAGGGTGGATTCCTTCTTAAAATTTTTCGAGGCTAGGGGCAGGTACGCGGTGAAATGTGATTCGACGAATATTTCAACGAAACGGATTTTGTTACAAAAGCTTAACGCCATCACGGAAGAAAAGCGGGAAAGAGCGCTCGCAAAAGGCTTAAACCGTACCTTCCGTTTCATGGTCGCGGGGATACCCAACACGGGAAAAAGCACGATTGTCAATCTTTTGAGCGGACAAAAACGCGCCAAGACGGGTGACAAGGCAGGCGTCACGCGCGACGTGCGCTGGCTTAAATGCGGCGGTTTCGATTTGCTCGATACTCCCGGCACGATGCCCCCGTCCTTTGATAATCAGTACCATGCGCGGCATTTGGCGTATATCGGCAGTATCAACGATGACATTTTGGATATGGACGACGTGGCGCTTGAGCTTTTAGGCGAACTCGCGGAAAGCTATCCCGAATGCCTGACCGAGCGTTACGGTATTACCGATTTTTCCGAAAAACTCGGCATGTACGAAGCGGTTTGTAAGCGCAGAGGCTTTATGCTTCGTGGCGGAGATTTCGATTACGAGCGCGGTGCGAAAGCGATTATCGACGATTTTAGAAAGGGTAGAATCGGGAAAATTACGCTTGAAAAAGCGAGTGACTACACCGATTTTGAGTTTTAACAATGGGCGCGAAAAAAGTTTGGAACAAAGAAGAAAAATTGCAATATGAAAGAGCTTTATTAGCGAAAGGCTGCCGCTTTATCGCGGGCGTAGATGAAGTAGGACGCGGACCTTTGGCAGGACCGGTCGTTTGTGCCGCGGTGATTATGCCTCTCGACGATGAAAGCATCGTTATCGGCGTGGACGATAGCAAAAAACTTTCCGCAAAAAAACGCGAACAACTCGCTCAAGAGATTAAAAATAAGGCATTGGCATATACCGTGGTCGAGGTGAGCGAAGAAGAAATTGATAGAATCAACATTCTCGAAGCAACAAAATTGGGCATGAAAAAAGCGATTGAAAGCCTTAAAATCACACCCGACGCGGTGCTCACGGACGGGAATATGACGATTGACATTTCCCTGCCGCAGCATAGCGTGATTCACGGCGACGCCCTTTCCTATTCCATCGGTGCGGCGAGCATTATCGCAAAAGTGTATCGGGATAATTTGATGGTAGAGTTTGCGAAAGAATATCCCCATTATGGGTTTGAAAAGAATATGGGCTACGGTACGGCGGCACATATTCAAGGGATTAAGGAGCATGGGTTATGCAAAATTCACCGCAGGACCTTCACAAAAAAGTTTTAGGAAAAAAAGGCGAAAAACTCGTCGAAAAATACTTAAAAAAGCAAGGTTGTAAGCTCCTTGAAAAGAACTACAAAACGCCGTTTGGAGAAGCGGATTTGATTGTGTTAGACGGCGACGAAATTGCGTTTGTGGAAGTCAAAACACGGACGGGGACAAGCTATGGCACGCCCGCGGAAGCAGTGGGTGCGGATAAGCAACGCCGCTATCGGCAAATCGCGCAAGCCTATTGGTTGAAAACGGGCAAAGAACCCAACGCGCGTTTCGACGTGGCGGAAGTGTACGCGGACGGGAAAATCGAATATATTAAGTACGCCTTTTAAGGGAACGGATTTCGACAAGAAAAACGGGGGTTTTACAAAACCCCCGTTTATTTTATTCCTTTCAATCTTTATAATGAAAGAGAAATGAAAGTATATATTGAGTACGCGTTTGCGGAAAATTTTCTATACGACGGGATTTTTTTGAGTCTTGCCTTATACGCCTCGCGTGAAAAACTGCGTTGGAAACCAATCGTCTTTTCGGCGGGAGTAGGGGCGGTGTTTGCTCTTTTATATCCATTTATGGGTTTATCGGCGTTTTTGGGTGTAGTATTGAAAATTTCCGTCGGCTTTTTGCTTTGTATGCTCGCATTTGGACGGATAAAGACAAAACAAGAATGGAAAAGATATTTCCTAACGTGCTTTTTTTTCTTTCTTTTTTCTTTTGGCTTTGGCGGTACGTTGCTTGGACTTGCAAGGGGCAATTTTGTGCGAAAAATCCCGTCCTGGCTCGTTTTTGCGTGCGTTTGCGCGCTGTCCTTTCTTTCCGTTTATTGTACGAGGAAATTATACGCTCGGAAACGGATATATCAATATATCTATGAATGTGAAATTTGGGCAAACGGCAAAATCGTGCGTGCGGACGGTTTTTTCGACAGCGGGAATCAAGCGACAAAAAACGGCGTGCCGATTTACTTTCTTTCTCCCGACCTTATCTACGATTTATTCCTCGTTGAAAAGGAAGAAAGACGGGGGCAGGTACGCGATGAAATGGAAGTTCGGACAATGTCGGGCACAAGAAAAATGCCGTTATACGTAGGAAAACTACGCGTTTTTTACGGACGGGAAAAAATTGAAAAAACGGCATATTTTGCCTCGAGCTCGAATATGATACGCCGAGAGTATAAAATACTTCTTAATGCAAGAACGTTTGAAGGATAAGCTATGAGTTTTAAGGAAGTTTTGCGGATTTTTTTACAAAGAATGATTTCGGATAAAGACGTCGTGGACTACGTTTGCGGCAACGGCGAAGCGTTGCCGTTGCCCTTGTCTACGGAGGAGGAGAATGAAATGCTTTTGTTGCTGAACGAAGAACAGGAAAAAGAACGTGCAAGGACGGCGCTGATACAGCACAATTTGCGTTTGGTTGTCTACATTGCACGAAAATTCGAGAATACGGGTGTGGACAACGACGACCTTGTGTCGATTGGCACGATCGGCTTGATTAAAGCCATTAATTCTTTTCGAGCGGACAAAAATATCAAACTCGCCACGTATGCTTCTCGGTGTATCGAGAACGAGATTTTGATGTATCTTCGCCGCACTTCCCGCCTAAAAACCGAGATTTCTTTCGACGAACCGCTAAACACTGATTTTGAAGGGAACGAACTTTTGCTCTCCGACGTACTCGGTACGTCCGCAGAAAGTGTTTACGGGGACGTAGAAGCGAATGCGGAAAGAGAACAGCTTAAGGAGGCATTGAAAAAACTTTCCGAACGGGAAAGAAAGATTATGTTTTTGCGGTTTGGGCTAGAAAGCGGGGAAGAAATGACCCAGAAAGACGTGGCGGATTTGCTTGGGATTTCGCAAAGTTACATATCCCGTTTGGAAAAGAAGATCATTCTCCGCTTGAAAAAGGAAATCGCGAAAATGGAATAAAAATCCGTTCTTTTGCGCATACTCAACTCGACCCTGCCCCCTTGTTTTCCTTTCTTACATAGACGGCTTGACGAACGGTCACAACCGTCTAGAAGGGGGTAAACGTATGCAAAAAGTAGAAATTTGTGGCGTGGATACGTCCGGCTTACCTAAACTGACGGCAAAGGAAAGCGAAGAACTAATGCTCCGCTTAAAGGCAGGGGACAAGCAGGCGCGAGATAAGTTTATTATCGGGAATATGCGCTTGGTGCTTTCGCTTGTCAAGCGTTTCCGCATCAAAAATCTTGGAGCGGACGACGTTTTTCAAGCCGGCTGCGTGGGACTGATTAAGGCGATCGACGGATTTGACGTTAGCGTGGGGGTGAAATTTTCCACCTATGCAGTGCCGATGATCGTCGGGGAAATCAAGCGCTACCTTCGCGACGGGAACTCGTTGCGCGTTTCGCGCAGTATTCGCGATATGGCGTATAGAGTGCTGAAAGCTAGGGAAGAAATCGAGAGTCGCGACGAGGAAGCGACGATTGAAAAGATTGCGCAGGAATTGCAAGTCGCGCAAAGGGAAGTGGTGTACGCCTTAGACGCGATTTCCGATCCCGTTTCCCTTTTCGAGCCCGTATATAATAAGTCGGGCGATACCTTGCTTTTAATGGATCAGCTTGCGGACGTGAAGAACACCGACGAAATTTGGACGGAACACGTCGCCCTTTCGGAAGCGATGCAGCGTTTGGGGGATAGGGAACGAAAAATTTTATTCTTGCGTTACTTTGAGGGAAAAACACAAACGGAAATTTCCGAAGAAGTAGGGATTTCGCAGGCGCAGGTTTCCCGATTGGAAAAGAACGCCTTGCAAAATATTCGTTTAAATATTTCGTAATATAGAAAAACAGTCACCAAAAAAATTCTTGTGCATATAATATAATAGCACTATTCGCAAGGACGGATTTTTATGGAATTAAGTTTTTCGGAGCTTCGCGCAAAAGAAGTGGTAAACACGCAGGACGGCAAAAAATTGGGCAAGGTATGCGACGTTGCGCTTTGTTATCCCGAAAACAGGTGGCTTGGGATTGTCGTACCGAACGGACGCGGTTTTGCGTTCAAGAAAAATGAACTCTTCATCGATTTAAAACACATCGTCAAAATCGGCGAGGACGTGATTTTGGTGAACATCGGGCTGCCGCGCAAGCAAAACGCGTGCAAGAACGAGCGCGGAGGCGCGCCCGTACCGCCGCCGAATATTGGCGGGGGCAGAAACTACGAGGAATTTGAATAAAAAAGCGGGGCTCGGAAATTTTCCGAGCCCCGCTTTTTAATACGACGCCGTTTAAAAGTACGAATATTGACAAATGCGCGCGTGCGTGGTATAATACTATCATAACATGTCCGAAAAAGGCGGGGTTTATACCTAAATTTGGAAAATTTCACCGATTTTTCACTCGGTTATGCCTTAAAATTGACAAAAATTGGGTATATATAGGTATAGGAGTTTTACAAAATATGAAGATTTTGATTGTAGATGATGAAGAAATGATTCGCGGCGTACTCCGTGAATACGTGGAATTCGAGGGGAACGAAGCGTTTGAAGCAGCGGACGGAATGGAAGCGGTGAAGCTTTGCCGTGAGAACGAGTACGATTTGATTTTGATGGACGTTATGATGCCGCACTTGGACGGATTCTCGGCGGTCAAGGAAATCAAAAAAACGAAAGATATTCCCGTCATTATGCTTTCGGCGCGCAGCGAAGAATACGACAAACTGTTCGCGTTTGAGCTTGGCGTGGACGATTACGTAACGAAACCTTTTTCGCCCAAGGAAGTGATGGCGCGCATTAATGCGGTCACCAAGCGCCGCGCAAGCAAACCGCAGGGGAACGAGATTTTGAAGTTCGAGGGCTTGGAAATCGACATGGCGGGTAGAAACGTGTACGTAGACGGTGTGAAAGCAGAGCTTACGCCTAAGGAATACGAGCTTTTGTTTTATTTGGTCCGCAATAAAGGGATCGCTCTTACCCGTGAAAAACTTTTGTACGACGTTTGGGGCTTTGACTTTTACGGAGATGACCGTACGGTCGATACCCATATTAAGATGTTGCGCGGTAATTTAAAAGAGTACCGTAAGTTCATCGTGACTCTTCGCGGTCTTGGATACAAATTCGAGGAATAAAGCATGAAAACGGGTGGAAACGCACAACGGAATACGCCCAAACAGCCACGCCGACAGCGTGGCTTTATTCGCAAGCGCAAAAGTGCGAGTATTTTCTTTTTGCTTTGGTCGATTTTCTCGATTTTCTCCCTTTTTATTGTTTTGGGTTTGGGTGTTTCCCAACAAATAATCATGCGGCAATCGTATAAAGACGAAGCTGCGCACGAAGTCACGCGCACGGGCAAGGAAGTTGAAATGGCGATTTTGCAAGGTCCGTCCGATTCTTTCGGCGGGAATTATAGCGGCTTTTTACATTTTCTTTCCGATACGTACGACGTGCAAATCGCAATCATTAATGAGGAAGGTAGGGTGGAATTCCCTCAAGAACCGAATTTTGACGAAAACGCGCCTGAAATCGAGCAGCATTACGATTTCACCGAAAAATTAGCGCGCATGAAAAAAGAGCTTTCTGACCGTGAAGGAAAAGCGGCAGTATACGAGGAGAAAAATACGTACGTGTACGGCTCAAAAATCGAGATACAAGAAGATGTAAACGTGTATCTATACGTTGGAAAGTCCTTGAGCGTGCTAGGTGCGGCGACAAATCTTTTGACGGTGCGTACAATCGTGACGGGCGTGTTTGTTTTGGTGCTGGCGTTCGCCATTTCGAGCGCCCTTTCGGGTTGGCTTACTAAGCCGATTTCGGAAATCACGGACAAGGCGCATAAGCTCGCGGAGGGGGATTTTAACGTGGACTTCCACGGCGCGAACTACGGAGAGGAAATGTTGGATTTGGCTTCAACGTTGAACTTCGCGCGCGACGAGCTTTCCAAGACCGACCGTATGCAAAAGGAACTTATTGCCAACGTTTCGCACGATTTTAAGACCCCTTTGACTATGATCAAAGCATATGCTTCTATGATTATAGAAATATCGGGCTCTAATCCTGAAAAGCGCAATCAACACGCGCAGGTAATCGTAGACGAAGCGGACCGCTTGGCGTCCCTAGTCAACGACGTGCTGGATTTATCAAAGATTAGCGCGGGCTTGGCGGAGCTTAAAATCACGCGCGTGGATATGAGCGCGTACGTCGACGAAATTTTGAGCCGTTTTCAATACCTGACGGAAACGCAGAACTACCAATTTCACGTGGAAGTGGAGGACGGTTTATATACGATGGCGGACGAGGGGAAAATCGGGCAGGTGCTTTATAACTTGATAGGCAACGCCGTTAACTATACGGGCGAAGATAAAAACGTTTATATCCGCATGAAAAGGGAAAGCGACGAGCATTTTCGTTTTGAGGTACGGGATACGGGTTCGGGGATACCCATGGACGAGTTGAAAGGGATTTGGGACCGCTATTACCGCTCTCAGGAAACACACAAACGCCCGGTAAAGGGCACGGGGCTCGGGCTTTCTATTGTCAAATCGATTTTAGAGCGTCACCGCTTCGTGTTCGGCGTGGAAAGCGAAGTGGGTAAAGGCAGTGTTTTTTACGTGCTTTTCCCCATGGCGGATAAAAACGCTTGACAGTATCACGGCGTTTGGATATAATAATAAAAAATGAATAAGTCTTTGGGGCAAGGTGTGATTCCTTACCGGCAGTAAAGTCTGCGAAGAACGGTTTTCCGTTCCTGAATCGGCGCGATTCCGATACCGACGGTGAAGCAAAATGTTTTGCGAAGTCCGGATGTGAAAAGACGGTTTTTAGTTTTTTTGCGCGCTAAAAGGGCGGGGAAAAATTAAAACACGGAATTTAAGCGAAAAAACGCTCCCAAGGACAAGGGAGCGTTTCTTTATGCAAGAAAACGAGAAAAATATAAAAAAGACGTGGGCAGGTACGAGTTTACCGCCGAAAAAATCTTTTAAAGACCGCGTAAAAAGGCGGTTTACGGCAAAGCGAATCGCGTTTATGGCGATTTTCGTCGCTCTTTCCTATGCGGTCAGTTTTTTGGAAATTCCCATGCCGCTTTTTGGCGCGGAGTTTTTAAAACTAGACTTTGGCAACGTTTTTATTCTGCTCATTTCCTTTTTGCTAGGGCCTGTGGAAGGGGTGATCGTATGTCTTTTAAAAGAGGGGTTGCGTTGTATCAGTTCGTCGTCCCTTTGTGCGGGCGAGCTTGCGAATTTCTTGATTACAAGCTCTTTTTTGCTGTTGCCTGCAATTTTGTATCAATACCGCAAGAGTTTAAAAACGGTAATTCTTACGCTGCTCATCGCGTCTGGGATTGCGACGGGAATGGCGCTCGTAGCCAACCGTTTCATTATTTTCCCGACGTACGCACATCTTTTCGGCGGCTCGATTTTCGGTATGACGGTGCAGGAAGCCTTTGAAAAATTTTGGGGCGCGGTGCTTATATTTAACCTAATTAAAACGGCTGCGGTGTCGCTTTTGACGATATTGCTCTATAAACGGCTGTCGAATTTTTTAAAAAAGTGGAAAATCTAAACAAATTTATGAGAAAGGATTGCAAAATTTCCGTTTTGGTATTATAATAAAACTATGGCGAAGATTATCACGAAAAGACGCGAAGAAACGGAAAACTTCGCGAGAGAATATGCAAAGACCCTGCAAGCGGGCGACGTTGTCTTGCTCGATGGGGATATGGGTGCGGGAAAGACCGTTTTTTCCAAGGGCGTAGCGAAAGGCTTGGGCATTGAAGAAGAAGTGACAAGTCCCACGTACGCGTACATGAACGATTACGACGGTCGGCTTTTTCATTACGATTGTTATCGCATCGAGAGCGTTGCGCAAGCGGAGAATTTAGGGCTTGCCGACTATTTCGATATGGGCGGTATTTGTCTCATCGAATGGGCGCAAAACATCGCGCCGCTTCTACCTCCGTACTGTAAAAGGGTGACGATTCGCAAATTGAGTGAAAACGAACGGGAAATTGAGTATTAAAGGGTGTTTTATGAACTTTTTGGCAATAGACACGAGCGGAAACCACCTTGCGGTGGTCGCATATAAAAACGGAGAAACTTTTTTCGGGAAAATTGAAAATTGCGCGATGAAACATTCGACTTCGCTCATGGGCGTCATCGACGAAACCCTTAAAAAGGCGGGCTTGACTATCGCCGAATGCGATTTTTTTGCGGCGGCGGTCGGCGCGGGTTCTTTTACGGGGATCCGTATCGGGATCTCCGTTGCGAAAGGGTTCGCTTTGGCGCACGGCAAAAAGACTTTGCCTATCACTTCTTTCGATACGATTGCATATAATGCGATAGAGAAAAAACAGCTTTGTATCATCGACGCGTTGCACAGCTCGTATTACGCTTGCGGCTACGAAAACGGGCAAGTCGTGTATCCGCCTGCCTATTTGACGGAAACGGAGGTTTTGGAATTGACGGAGCAAGGCTATGAGCTTACGTCTTCCGCAAACGCGCCCATTTCCGAAAGGATTGCGCTTACCATTGCGGACGCTGCGGAGGGCATGAAAAATGCGGCGATAGAGAAAGCGAATAAAGGGGAGTTTGGCGAGCTGACGGCGTTGTACGTTCGGAAAAGTTCGGCGGAGCTCAACCTTGAGGGGAATGCGAAATGATTCGCGCTTGGGAAGAAAAAGACCTGCCTACAATAGCGGAGCTTGAAAAGGAATGCTTTTCCGATCCGTGGAACGAGCAGGCGCTTATCTCAAGCTTTGCCTTACCGTTCTCCCATTGTTTTTTAATCGAAGACGGGGGGCAGGTATGCGGTTATTGCATTTTATCCATACTTTTTGAGGACGCGGAAATCTTAAATATCGCGGTATCGAAAGCGCAGCGAAAAAAGGGCTATGGCGCACTTTTGATGGAAACGATGCTCGAAAGGGCGCGCACTTTGGGCGCAACACAATGCTTTTTAGAGGTCCGCGAAAGCAACGTCGCGGCGATAGCTTTGTATAAAAAATACGGCTTTTCGCAGTACGGCGTACGAAAAAAGTACTACGAGGACGGCGAAAACGCCTTGGCAATGAAAAAGATTTTTTAAGGGGAATATGACGGTTCAACTTTCCGATGTTTCGTTTTTACAAAAGGGGAAAGGAAAGGACTTGGTGTTTTTGCACGGCTATCTTTCATCGAAAGAAGCATTTATGGCGCAAATTGCGTACTTTTCGAAATTTTACCGCGTCACAGCATTCGATTTTTTGGGCTTTGGAAAGAGTAAGCCTCTAAACGCCCCCTTTTCCGTTGCTGATTACGCAGTTTGGACGAAATCCGTTTTCCGCTTGTTGGGCGTGGAAAAACCGCACGTAATCGCGCATTCTTTCGGTTGTCGGGTGGCGGTGAAAATGTCTTCAAGCAACGAAGACGCGTTCGATAAAATTGTTTTGACGGGGCCTGCCGGAGTGATTATGAACCGCGGCTTGCGGTATAAATGCAAAGTGGGCGCGTATCGCTTTGTCAAACGTTTCGCTCCGCGTTATGCCGAGCGAAAATTCGGGAGCGCGGAATACCGTTCTCTTTCGCCGCTGATGAAAGAGAGCTATAAAAAGATTGTCAACGAGGACCTACGCGACTGCGCAAAGCAGGTCAAAAATCCCGTTTTAATCATCGAAGGGGAAGAAGATAAAACAACGCCTATGCGCGAAGCGCAGGCGTATGCGGAAAGTTTTCCGCAGTGTCATTTACGAACGATATCGGGCGGACATTTCGCATTTGCGGAAAATCCCGCGTTATTTAATCTCATGGTAGAGGAATATTTCTATGTTTGAACTTGCAGGAAGTCTAATAGCGGCGTGCTTTGCTCTTATTTTGAGCGTTGCGGCGGCAAACAACGTCGGCGTTATGCAACAGTGCGGCTATAAAAACGGCGGCTATTGGCGTTGGCTGCGAAGAAAGGACAATTTATTTTACAACCGCCTTTCTGTGCTCGCGCTCATGCTCGCATTGGCTACGACCGTTGTTTCTCTTTGCTTTTCCTTTTTGGACTATGCTTGGTCGATGGGGCTTGCTGCGGCGACCTACGCGCTCCTTTGCGTACTCTTTATTTTAGCAAGTAAAAAATACGCCTTGAAAGTCAAGACCAAACGCACGGGTAGAGCGGTGCGCCTTTACGTACTTTTCAGCTTTTTGAATATCGCGCTTGCAATAGGCGGGTTTTGGGGTTTGTGGGCGCTTGCAAAGTGGAACGGTTCGGAAATTTACGCCTTAATCGCTTATGCGCCGTTGTCCCTTTTGCCCATTTGTTTGCCGACTACATTGATGAGTGCGAATGCGATTACGGCTGTTTTTGAGAATGCACGAAACCGTAAATTTGTAAAACGGGCAGGGCAGGTATTAGACGAAACGGAAATTATCCGCGTAGGCATCGTCGGCAGCTATGGCAAAACTTCCGTTAAAAACATCTTAAAAACAATCCTTTCCGAAAAATATTCCGTGGTGGAAACGCCTGAATCCTATAATACTCCTATGGGGATTGCCAAAACGGTATTTTCTTCCGAGTTTACGAAAAAGCAAGTCTTTATCGCGGAAATGGGCGCGAGAAAAGCCGGGGATATTTCCGAACTTTGTGCGCTTGTCAAACCCGACTATGCTATCTTCACAGGCGTGTGCGAACAGCATATCGCGACCTTTGAGAGCTTGGAGGCGGTTTGGCAAGAAAAGAGTGTAATTTTGAAAAACGTTATCAAGAAAACCGTTTGCGGTAAGAGTTTGCAAGCTCGAATCGAAAGCGGGGATTTTGATAAGGGAAAAATCGCGTACGCGTTGGACGTAGAAAAAATTTCTCTTGGCGCGACGGAAACGGAATTCATGTTAAAGCTTGACGGTGAAAACGTGCAAGCAAAAACGCGGCTTTTGGGTAACGCGGCGGTGGAAAATATTGCGCTTGCCGCGGCGCTTGCGAAAACGCTTGGCTTGAGCGGGGAAGAAATTGCGCGCGGCATTTCTAAGTTGCAAGGCATTCCGCATAGACTCGCCCTTATCGAACAAAACGGGGTGTATATTTTAGACGACGGCTATAACTGCAATCCCGTCGGCGCACGGGAAGCACTCGCGGCGCTTTGCCGTTTTAAGGGCGGAAAATGTATCGTTACGCCGGGCATTGTCGAGTGCGGAGTTTTGGAAGAAAAAATCAACGAAACGCTCGGTGCGCAAATTGCCAAGGCAAACTTGGATAAAGTGATTTTGGTCGGCGATACCTTAGTCGGTGTGGTAAAACGCGGCTACGTATCGGCAGACGGGGACGAAACGAAACTTTCCGTTGTCAAAACGTTGGATTTAGCGCAAGCCGAACTTTCTCAATGGCTGAAAACGGGGGATTGCGTACTTTTTATGAATGATTTGCCCGACGTTTATATTCCGTAACTAATTCGAAACGAAAGAAACACCAAAGCAAAGAAAAACTTTGCGGAGGTGTTTTTTTATGCGGAAAGTGGCGGTGTTTTTCGGGGGGAAGTCCTGCGAAAACGAAATTTCGGTGTTGACGGGCGTATTCGTGATGAATTTACTCGATAAAGAGAAATATTCGGTATTGCCCGTTTATATTCACACGGACGGGGGAATTTATACTTCCCCAAAGATGTTAAATTTAGATACGTTTAAGGAAAAACGCTATTCGTCTTTTGAACGTATTTTCTTTGACGGGGGGATCGTGTACGCGTTGAACGGCGCAAAGCGCAGGATAAAACGGCTTGGGAAAATAGACGTCGCGCTCAACTGCTGCCATGGCGGGCTTGGAGAGGGCGGCGGCGTTTCCGCGCTTATGGAATGGAATGACATACCGCTTGCTTCCCCTGATTTGACGGCTTCGGGCGTTTTTATGGATAAATATACGACGAAGCTCGTTATGCGCGCTTTGAACGTGCCGACAGTCGACTACATACGAGTAAATGAAAAGGATTATGAAAAAAGGGGTGCGTTTTTGCTCAAAAGTATTGAAAGCAGACTGAAATATCCCGTTGTGGTAAAGCCGTCGCATTTAGGCTCGTCTATCGGGATTTCGATAGCCAAGGACGAGGGGGAAGCAAAGCAAGCAATCGAAAGCGCGTTTGTGCTTGATGACCGTGTGATTATCGAGAAATATTTAGAGAATAAGCAAGACGTAAACTGCGCCGCGTATTCTTTAAACGGCGAGATATTCGTCTCCGAAGCGGAGCAGGCGTTTGGAGAGGGACTCTATTCTTTTGAGGAGAAATACGTCAAACGGAAACGGGACGGTGAAAGCGGCGCAAATGGCGCAAACTACGAAAAAGGGCAGGGCAGGGGCGCGTTGAGCGGGGAATTGCGCGAAAAAATCCGCTCGTACACCCGTACCGTGTATAAGCGAATGGATCTGCGCGGCGTGGCGCGTATGGATTTTTTGGTGAGTAACGGCAAAGTCTATCTTTGCGAAGTAAACACCGTGCCTGGTTCGCTTGCCTATTATCTTTTTTGTGAACGGATCGTGGACGCGAAGAATTTCTTCTCCGATCTTTTGGAGGACGCGTTACGCCAAGCGAACGAGGGAGGAAAAAAACTTGTCACAACGGGGATTTTGCGTTCAGTGCGTTGGCAGGGAAAATAAAAAACGCCCGCGAAAGCAGTTGCTTTCGCGGGCGTTTTTTTTACAATCTTTTAGTTTTCAATATCGGTTAAATCCGTTTCAGAATCGTCTACCGTTGTAGCAATCGCCGCTTCCTCTAAAGCTTCGTCGTCCGATTCTTCATCGGAAAGAGGCGTAGTGTCTAAAAGCAACGCGGGCGCTTTTTCTATAGGCATAAACACGAAATGCTTGCCGCGCGCAATAACGTAGATAATAGTGTAGATTGCCGCGCCTGCGGTTTCCACCAAAACGTCTTTCATAGAGTCGATTAAGCCAAGGTCTACGTAATATCCGAGTGTTGTGCCGTTGACAATGATTTGTACGTCGTCGACAGGTTTAAATTCGCCGACACCGCCGCCTAACGCTTCGCTAATAACGTAGGAGGGGGGGAGATCGTAAAGAATCGTGTCCTTTTGCATATCGGTGTGGAAAAGGCTGTCGCTGGTGAATTCCCAAAGCTCCCAAAGCCCCGAAATTGCGATGGAGAAGAAGAACGCGCAAAAGGCGCAAAGTGCGACGCTGCAACGTTTTTTCTTGCTCAAGACGTAGGGCAGGTACGCGCCGAGCATTGCGAAAATGATTCCCGCAAAGCCGTGCAAAATATCGTCCCACCAGTGTACGAGGTGGTAAAAATTATACGCATAACCGAGCAATGGGCAAATGGTATAAATCAAAATAAATACGTACAAAGAGTTTTGGATACGGAACTTGAAAAGCTTTTCCGCGATATTCGGAATGAATACGTAGAGAACGGAAAGTGCGCTCATAAACGCGTTGTTGGTGTTTCCGTCAATTAACGCCCATACAAGCGTGGCAAAGCAAAAAGCAAGCGCGCAGCACAGGAGTATAAATCGGAAAATATCCGCTTTTTTCATCGTTTTAAGTTTCATGGCGAAACTCCTTCATCATTTTGTTAATCGGTACAATACGTATTGTATCATTTTGCGCTATGAAAGTCAACCGAAAACGAAAGAAAGGGACAAGCTTAACGAAATTTTTACATATCTCGTGCGGAATTCATTGATTTTTCTTTGCTTTTTTGCTATACTAGACAAGAATAAGTAGGAGAAAGATAAACTATGGCTACGGGTGAATTTACCGATAAAGTGAAAATACTCATCAGAGCAGGGGACGGCGGCGACGGTATGAACTCTTTCAAAGCGTTCAAGGGAAAGCCGGCTTGCGGACCGGACGGCGGCGACGGCGGTAAGGGCGGCGACGTGTATTTCGTCGGCGATAAGGACATGAACGACTTGTTCCCTTTCCGTTTTCAATCTCGTTATTTTGCCGAAAACGGTGAAGTAGGCGGCACGAACAAATGCTTTGGTAAGAGCGGAAAAAATTTATATATCAAAGTGCCTTTGGGTACGCTTGTCCGTGACGAAGAAACAGGCAGACTCATTTGCGACGTCTTTGAGGACGGACAGGAAGTGCTTGTCGCGCGCGGCGGTAACGGCGGCAAAGGGAACGTACGTTTTACTACGGCAAGACGGCACGCGCCTAACTTCGCGCAAAAGGGCGAAAAGGTAAAGCAGCACACCGTCATTTTGGAAATGAAAGTGATTGCGGACGTTGGGTTCGTTGGTTTCCCGAACGTGGGAAAGAGCACCCTTCTTTCCAAGATTTCGGCGGCAAGACCGAAGATTGCGAACTATCATTTCACGACCCTTTCCCCTAACCTTGGCGTAGTACGCTATTATGAAAAATCTTTCGTGGCGGCGGATATTCCCGGTCTTATCGAGGGAGCGGCGCAGGGCGCGGGGCTTGGCCACGATTTCTTACGTCATATCGAGCGTACGCGTATGCTTTGCCACGTCGTTGATATTTCCGGCTGCGAGGGACGTGACCCGATTGAGGATTTCCAAAAAATTAACGCCGAACTCAAAGAGTTTAGCGAAGAACTTGCTTCCCGTCCGCAAATTATCGTTTGCAATAAGTGCGACGTATACGGCGCGGATGAGAACTTGAAAGCGTTTAAGAAAAAATACGGTAGAAAATACAAGATTTTCCCCATCACGGCGATTTCAGGCGACGGCACGAGAGAGTTGATTGAAGGGATTTTCGCAGTGTTGAACGAGCTTCCGCCTGTAGAACCCGTTCCAGTCGAAGAAGAATTCGAGTACAAAGCGAACGACGATTTGAATTTCGAAATTTTCAAAGACGAGGAGGGCGTGTACGTGGTTGTCGGCGGTTTGGTGGACATGCTTTGCCGCAACGTCGTTTTGAACAACCCCGATTCCATGATGTATTTCCAAAAGGTACTTCGTCTTCGCGGCGTTATCAAAGAACTGACGAAGATGGGCTGTCAGGAAGGGGATACGGTTTCTATCGGCGACGTAGAATTCGATTTCATCCCTTAAGGCGAGGACCTCGGCGGGCAAATTTTAATGTCTTTCCATACATTTTTCAAGATAGCCCGTTTTCTCTTTGGACAACGGATTTGGAAAAGATTTTTAGGGTGAGCTTGGAATGAACCTTTATACACTTATAAAAATACCTACATTCATTTGATTAAGGAAAATATTATGATTATTACCAACGAAAATATTACAAGCAAACAACGCAGCAAACTCCGCTCGTTAGCGTCCACCCTTTCCCCGATTACCCAAATCGGCAAAGGTGGGATTACGGACAACCTTTTGAAAACGATTTCCGACGCGTTGGAAGCAAAAGAGCTTGTCAAAGTGACCGTTTTGGATAACGCGGAAGACACGCCCCGTGCGATTGCGGAAAACGTTGCCGAGCTTTTGGGCGCGGTTTGCGTGACCGTTATCGGTAGAAAAGCGATTTTTTACCGCTATTCCAGCCGTGAAAAATTCGCGCATTTGGAAGTTTAATAAAAAGTGTTTAAGAAACTTTGTTTTGCGTTATAAATAAAACGAAAACGAAGTAAGAGGTCGTGAAAAATGGAAAACGAAGAAAAAGTAGAAAACGTTTGCGAAGAAACGCAAGAAATGAAAAAAGAAGAAAAAACCGCTAAGAAAAAGTGCAATAAAAAGCAGGAAGAGCTTGAAGCGGCGCTCGCCGAAGCGGAGGAAAGTAAGCGTAAGTGGTACGCGGTGACAGCGGAATACGAGAATTACCGCCGCCGCACGCAAAACCAAGCCGCACAAAGATACCAAGAGGGGAGAAACGACGTGATTGCTTCCCTTTTCCCGATCGGGGATAACTTGGAGCGTGCGATGAGCGCTTGCTCGGATGAGAACACCAAGCAAGGCTTGGATATGATTTTGAAATCGTACAAAAAGGTACTTGAAGGAGAGGGCGTGGAAGAAATCGACCCTACGGGGCAACCCTTCGACGCGGATACAATGGAAGCGATTATGGCAATGCCTGCCGCAGACGGCGAAGAAAGCGGAATCGTTAAACAGGTATACGTGAAAGGCTATAAAAAGGGCGAAAAAGTCCTTCGTTACGCGCAAGTTATCGTCACGCAATAAAGCTGAAAGCAAAAAGGCTCGAAAAAATTTTGGGTCTTTTTCATTTTTCTGGGATTGAATCTTGACAAGTGAAAAAAATTTGTATATAATATAGGAAAAAGATGGGCAACCGTCAAAAATAGGAGTGAAAAATATGATTAGTTTAAAAGATAAAGTAGTGATTATCACGGGCGGAGGCAGAGGTATCGGTTTCGGGCTTTCGACGGCGTTTGCGAAAGCGGGAGCGAAGCTTGTAATTACGGGCAGAACGGAATCGACGCTTCTTGCGGCGAAAGAAAAATTGGAAGCGGCGCACGGCTGCGAGGTGCTTTGTGTAACGGCGGACGGTGCGGATGAAGCGGCGATCCAAAACGTAATCGATAAGACGGTGGAAAGATACGGCCGTATTGACGCGGTGGTAAACAACGCGCAGGCATCCGCTTCGGGTAAAATGCTTGTTGACCACACCAAAGAAGACCTTGATCTTGCGATTTATTCGGGTATTTACGCGACTTTCTTCTATATGCAAAAGGCGTACCCGTACTTGAAGCAAACGAAAGGCTGCGTTGTCAACTTTGCAAGTGGCGCGGGTTTGTTTGGCCGCGTTGCGCAATCGTCCTATGCGGCGGCGAAAGAAGGTATCCGCGGGCTCTCGCGTGTGGCGGCGACGGAATGGGGTCCCGACGGCGTGCGCGTAAACGTCATTTGTCCTTTGGCGATGACGGAAGGCTTGAAGAAATTTAAGGAAGAATATCCCGACCGCTACGAACAAACGATTAAAGCCGTACCGATGGGTAGATTTGCCGACCCCGAAGAAGATATCGGCGGTATGTGCGTATTCCTTTGCTCGGATTTGGCGAAATACGTGACGGGCGAAACCATCACTTTGCAAGGCGGCAGCGGTTTAAGACCGTAATCAATCGACATTTGTAATATAAACAAAAGGGTTAGAGTAAAATCAAGCCCTTTTTTTATTAAAAAGGGGAGAAAAAATGAGTGATAATAAAAGTGTAGAACCTTGGTGGAAAAGTAGAGAAGAATGGCTTCGGGAACTTCCTTGGCGTGCCGTTTGGATGATTACCATTTTTCTAATCTCCTATTTATTTTTAGATATTAGAATTTACTTTTCTAACGTAGGAAACACAAAGATTTTTTTTGGAAATGTATACTTATGTTTTATAAGCATTTTCTTGGGAAGTTTATTTTCAGGTATGGTGAGAATAAAAAACAAATACTTAGAAGCTCTTTTAACAGCTACAGTTAGCACGTTTATGAATATAATTACAACCGTATACACAGTATATTTTTCCGTGTATAAAATTGTATTAGCGATATTTATGATTGCGACGGCAATTGCGTTAAACGTCTTTTTTGTAAAAAAAGATAATTTGATACAAAAAATAAATGGAACGCCTGACGAGAAGAAAAGACGAAAATTTTCTAAAATTTTTATACTTGTCTATTTTGGACTATTGAGCTGCTTTTTTATTTTTGGACTTTTAAGTTGCATAGAAAGTTATCAAGAAACAGGGTTTCGTTGGACGAATATTTACGGTTAGGATTAAAAAATAAATGCGAAAAAAGCGGCTTGGCGAATTCTCGCCAAGCCGCTTTGATTTTCATTAAATTATTTTAAGCCCAAGATCTCGTCAGCGGAAACGTCGAGTATTTCGCAAAGCGCGGCAAACGTTTCCAGCGCAGGGAATACGTTTAAGCGCGTATACTTGCTTACGGTTGACGGACTAATTCCGAGTCTTTCCGCAATTTCTTTTTGGGAAAGCGGACTGTATTGAATTGCTTCAGATAAGCGTTAATGGATTTCTTCTACTCTATTCATAAAAATATTGTAGCACGCTTTTCATAAAAAAGTCAATAATTTAGCGGAAAAAGAATAGGGAAAATTATTTTTACAATTTTTCAAAATTTTTTGTTTAAGGCGTGAAAAGGTTGGTTACATATAAGTGTAAATAAAAACAGCGCCGCAAAGTGAAGCGGCAAAAGGAGAGAAAAATTATGGCAGGTAAAGTAATTGGTATCGACCTTGGTACTACCAACTCTTGCGTAGCAGTTATGGAAGGCGGCGAACCCGTCGTTATCGCGAATGCGGAAGGTTCGAGAACCACTCCCTCCGTCGTATCTTTTCAAAAGGACGGCTCGCGCGTCGTAGGGCAAGCGGCAAAACGTCAAGCAGTCGCTAACCCCGACAAAACTATCATTTCGATTAAACGCCACATGGGGTCCGATTATAAAGTGGACATCGACGGCAAGGATTATTCCCCTCAAGAAATTTCCGCAATGACGCTTGCAAAATTGAAAGCGGACGCGGAAGCGTATCTTGGTCAAAAGGTAACTGAAGCGGTTATCACGTGCCCCGCGTATTTCTCGGACAGCCAACGTCAGGCAACGAAAGACGCAGGTAAGATTGCAGGCTTGAACGTACTTCGTATTATCAACGAACCTACGGCGGCTGCTCTTGCGTACGGCTTGGATAAGGATAAGGGCGGCAAGGTAATGATTTACGACCTTGGCGGCGGTACGTTCGACGTTTCTATTCTTGAAATTTCCGACGGCGTATTCGAAGTTCTTGCGACGAACGGCGATACGAAACTCGGCGGCGACGACTGGGATAACAAGATTATCGCCTATCTCGTAGACGAATTTAAGAAATCGCATGCAATCGACCTTTCCAAGGACAAAATGGCAATGCAACGTTTGAAGGAAGCGGCTGAAAAGGCAAAGATCGAGCTTTCGGGTATGACGTCGACGAATATCAACCTTCCTTTCATTTCCATGAGTGCGGAAGGTCCTCAACACCTTGACGTCAACCTCACCAAGCAAAAATTCGAAACGATGACGGCGGATCTTCTTGAAAGAACGGTCGCGCCTATGAAAGCGGCTATGCGTGACGCAGGGCTTTCGTACAGCGATATTGATAAGGTCATCCTTGTCGGCGGTTCGACCCGTATGCCCGCAGTTGTTGCAAAAGTGAAAGAGGTTACGGGCAAAGAACCTTTCAAGGGCATCAACCCTGACGAATGCGTAGCAATCGGTGCAGCGGTACAAGGCGGCGTTTTGACGGGCGAAGTCAAGGACGTACTCCTTCTCGACGTTACCCCGCTTTCCTTGGGTATCGAAACCCTCGGCGGCGTGTTCACGCGCATCATTGACAGAAATACGACGATTCCCGTAAAGAAGAGCCAAATCTTCTCGACGGCTGCAGATAACCAAACGAGCGTAGATATTCACGTGCTTCAAGGCGAACGTGAATTCTGCAAAGATAACAAGACGCTCGGCAACTTTATGCTGACGGGCATTGCTCCCGCTCCTCGCGGTATCCCGCAGATCGAAGTTAC
>JAFTQI010000003.1 GCA_017462825.1 Clostridia bacterium
GCTTGTATGCGTCCACGAGCGCGGTGCAGTAATACCAGCCACGCGACATATACTCGTCTTTGTTTGCCATAAGCCATTTATGGAAGGATTTATCCTTTTGCAATACGCGTAAAATCGTTTTGGACGTTGCGTAAAACTCTAACCCGCTTTTCAATAAATATTCAGCTTCGGGGAATTGCTCGTATAACCGCAAGCACCCCAAAATATTCGTGCTTTGAAATTTATCGTAAGGACAGTATTTATATTCGGGAAAGCGTTTCAAGAAATCGAGATTTACAACGGGAGCGTAAGGATCGAAAAGCGACGTGTCGTTTTCGTACCACACGCTATCTTCAAAGAATTTCGCTTCGTCGCTTGCGCCGACGTCGTACCAGCCGACAACGTAACCTGCAATACGGTAAAAGCAAAGGTCTTTTACATAGCTTATATCCGAGCGTAACGTGTGAACGGCAACCTGCTTGCAATACCACTTTCTGTATTTGTGCCGAACGGCAACGGTAACTTTGACAAGCTCGCCTTTCCATACGGCAAGATAGGCGTAAAATCTGCTATTTCCGCAGGGCGTTTTATAGCGTTTTTTATCTGCCCGTTTGATAATTGCAATCATATATTTGGGGATAGGTTTAATATCTTTTGTGGTAATCATCTTAAATATCCTCCTCTTGGATAGTGAGTTCATCCCCGAAAATTTCGATAAGTTTGCAAAGTGCGGACGATTCAAATGCTTTTGAGCGTTCACGTAGCTCGGCAAGCTCGGTTTCGTCCGTTTCGTCTATTTCATCGGTTTCGGGTTCTTCGATGGGCGTGCGGTAAAGCGTTGCGGTGTTATCTTCCACCACGACAAGCTGGTGCGTTTCAGCGATTTTCTTGAAATAATTATCCGAAGCGTGGTACGGAAAACCGACCATCGGCACGCGTTCATCAAGCCCGCAATCGCGTCCCGTTAAGGTAAGTTCGATTTCGTTTGCAAGCATTATCGCGTTATCCCCGAATACTTCAAAAAAATCCCCAAGCCGGTAAGCAATGACCGCCTGGGGATATTGTCTTTGGAAGCCGATATATTTTTGATACAACGGGGAAAGCTGTTGAAAAGGTACGGTTTTCTTGTCTTTGACGGGGCTTATAATTTCGCCCGTTTCTTTGTCGATTTTCATATCCGTTTCAGCTTCCTCATCGGGCGTTTCGTCAATCACTTCTTCAACCGTTTCTTCGTCGGTTTTGTCGTCCGTTTCCATCATATCGAAAAGTGAAATTTGAGCCTTTTTCGGTTTCGGTTTTTCTTGAACGACGGGGGCAGGTACGGGAACAGTAACGTTTTTGATGGGTTTGTATTTTGTTCCGTTTTCGTTGTAAAGCGTGCCTTCAATCGTATCTTCGTTGAAATAATACATAGCCCATTCAAACACGGTTTCATTTTCCGTGTAATCGTCGCCGTTCTCACGGGATTTTCTACACGCATACGCCCAAAAGCCGTCTAAATCTTTCTTATTGATAAGCGTTTTTCCGTCTTTTTCAATGCGCGTACCGTTATTGATTTTCTCTGCCAGCGCAGGGTTGGCGTGTTGCTCTAAATACTCTTTTATGCGGCATTGCGAGCCGTTTTTCGTTTTGAGATTTAAGGTAATCATCGTTTTGCTCCTTTAATAAATTTCAATCAAGCCTTCGCTATACTCGTATACATAATAATCACCGAGATATTTGCCGTAGGCTTCAAAGTCGAAAAAGTCTTGCAGGTTTTCGGGGATTTCTCTATCGTAACCGCACGAGGAAAACATTTCTCGTCCGTAGTCGTCCCAATCGTAACCCTTGTAAATATTGATATCGTCGTCCCAATTTTCGCCACGCTCTTTTACGCGTTCTTCAAAATCGGAAAAGCATCGTATTTCCAAATACGCCTGCATTACGTCGAATTTGTATTCTTTATCCAAAACGCCGCTTTCTTTTAAGATATTGAAAAGCCGTTCGGGGTGCATATAATCCCAATTCGTCGAGCTATCTTCAATACCCTCAATGTCTTGGATAAA
>JAFTQI010000024.1 GCA_017462825.1 Clostridia bacterium
ATTTCAATCGGTAAAAACGAGAACGGCAGTCTTTGCAACGATTCCGCAAGAGCATTTGACGGGTGCGGCAACCGTTGTTTCACTCATTTTAATGTTTATCGGCGGTTCGCCCGTTGGTACGGCGGGTGGGGTTAAGACCGTGACGTTAATCGTTTTACTTTCTTCCGCCTTTGCGACAGTTCGCAATAAAAAACAAGCAACCGTTTTTAACCGCGCGTTATCAAGCGATTCCATTCGCAAGGCAATCGCCGTGGCGATGACGTTTATGCTCGTCACGCTTACGTCTATTATTTTATTGGCGTTAGCAACCGAAGCCTCTATCATCGACGTAATTTATGAATCCGTGAGCGCAACGGCTACGGTGGGACTGTCTAGGAACTTTACGGCAAGCCTAAATTCAATGGGTAAAATTATCATTATTGCGACGATGTATTTTGGAAGGGTAGGGCCTATTTCATTGGCGGTTGCGCTTGGCAGTAAAAATGAAAGTCAAAACGTTATTTCCGTGCCGACGGAAGAAATAAATATCGGTTAAAGGAGATTTTATGAAAGCGAAAAAAACATATGCGGTCTTTGGTTTAGGAAGATATGGCGCTGCGGTAGCAAGAGAGCTTGTAGAAAACGGCATGGAAGTGATTGCGGTAGATAGCAAACAGAAAATCGTCAACGACGCAGCGGCGTATCTGCCTATTTGTAAATGCGCCGACGTAAGCGACGCGGAGGTGATTTCGCGGCTTGGGATCGGCAGCGTCGATACGGTCATCGTTTGTATGGCGAGCAATTTGGAGGCGAGCGTTATGGCTGTCACGCTTTGCAAGCAAGCCGGGGTTAAGACGGTTATAGCCAAATGTGCGAACGAAATGCAACAAAAAATTTTGCTTCGTGTGGGAGCGGATCAAGTGGTTTTTCCGGAAAATGAATCTGGGATTCGTCTTGCAAAAAATTTATTGAGCTCGGGATTTATTGATATGATTTCTTTGTCAAAAGACGTATCCATTGTTGAAATTGACGTAAAGAAGGAGTGGCTTGGGAAAAACCTTGTCGAGTTAAATCTCCGCAAAAAACATGGTATTAACGTCGTAGCGACAAAAAAAGGTGAAATTGTCAGCGTGGATATTAACCCTGAACAAAAGCTTAATCAGGAAACGACGTTGATTATTATTGCAAATACTGCAAAATTGGAAAAATTAAAATAAGTCCATTAGCAAAGACGATTAAAACGCATTTATAAAAGTGTGTTTTTCATCTAAAAAGTAGGATTTGACAGGGGCAGGTACGCGTTGAGTTAAATCAACGCAAAAAAAATTCTTTTTCTTGGAAATTGTATCGTTATGCCCTTGCATTCTTTGAAAAAATGTGTTAAAATAAAACCATATCTATGATATGAAAGCGAGGTGTTGTTTATGAATATTTGGCACGATATTGCTCCTTCGCGTATCACTGCGAAAAGTTTTGAAGCGTATATTGAAATCCCCAAGGGTTGTAAAACGAAATATGAATTAGACAAGGAAACAGGACTTTTGAAGCTCGACCGCGTACTTTATACCTCTACGGTATATCCTGCAAACTACGGTTTTATCCCGAGAACGTTTGCAGACGACGGAGACCCTTTGGACGTGCTTGTTCTGTGTAACGAAGCGATTTATCCGGCTACGCTCGTGCGCTGTTTTCCTATCGGCGTAATCAAGATGATTGACAGCGGTTCGTTTGACGAAAAAATCGTCGCGATTCCGTTTGGCGACCCTACGTATAACAGTTATTACGACGTACACGAATTGCCCAAGCACGTTTTCGACGAAATGATGCATTTCTTTGAGGTGTACAAGACTTTGGAGCATAAGCAAACGACGGTCAAAGAAATTTGTCACCGCGACGAAGCGATGGACATTATCAATAAGTGTATTGCAAAATATAAAGAAATTTTCGTCAAATAAGGTCGGTTTGTTATCGCGCAAAAAAGACAAACTTTTTTCTTTATTTTTTATAAAAATAAGGGGAAATGATATTGACAATTTTTCAAAAAAGGTTTATAATAGTAAAAATCATGAAAATGCGGGAGTTTTTTCCGCTTTTCGCATTTCTTTGACGAGAATATGATTGTAAAAAATCCGGAGGGTATTTAATAATGAGACAGTACACGAAAAAGAACGTACCTAGTCAACAAGGTCTCTACCTGAAGAAGCGGATTGCAAGCACACACGCAAGAGCGAAGTTTGTCGGAATCGTATATTTCTTTGCGATTTTGGCACTTGCCGCCGTTGCATGCATGCCTTTGTTTGAGTCCGCGCTTGCGCCCCTTGGCGTAATGGAATTTTGGCGCGTATTCAAGATGGATAATTTCAAGGGTCTTGATACCATTCAAGAAATTATTGTTTTGAGCAACGCTTGTCTTTACGCTTTGATGCTTTTTGGAATCGCGATTAACGTTTTAAAAGCGCTTTCCAAGCTCAACTGGCTTTTTAAAAAGAAGGGCAGCAGAACGTATAGCTTCAACCGCAACGTTTATGCGATGGAAGACCTTGGGAATATTTTCTCGGGTTCGTTTGCTTCGATCATTATTTTCCATTTCATTATGTATATTCTTTGCGGTAAGATGGAAGTGCTTTGGCCTTTCTACGCGGTGCTTGGCGGCGGTTTATTCTTACATTTCTTCTGCGGTCTTATCGGCGGCAAAGCGAGCTATTTCGCCGCGGATTCGAAAGGCAATCTTGTAGAAGAAAAGAGAATCATCGGCAGAGTAGCTCCGTTTATCCGTAACGTATTGCAAGTTGCGGCGGTGTTCGGTATGATGTATTTCTTCTTGGATACCTGCTGCTTGAGCAACGTGCTTGGACCTATTTTGCAAGAAAACAGCTTTAATAACTATGTTAAAGACGATATCTTGACGTACATATCTCTCGTATTGCAAGTTCTTACGGCGCTTTGGCTTATCGTGCTTGTAAAGCACGCTACGGGTATCACCGAATACAGCATGCAAGGCCCGAACGCGAGCGGTATGAAGAATTATAGAGTATTCGCATTCTTCGTCTTGCTCACGGCTGGTGCAACGGCGGTATGCAGATACATATTTGGCGAAGCTAGCTTTGTAGAATACGAAGGCTTTACGTATATGGGGATTGCAAAGGGCGTCGACTATTCCTCCATTTACCTTGCGGCAATCGCATTCGTAATCTTCGTTATAGAGGTTGTTATGCGCCATATGCCTCATTTCCCCGGCAACAAGTGGGAAGAAGAGGAAGACGGCTACTGGGATATGGACTATCCCCCTATTTTGTACTCGAACAATCCGGAGGGCGTGCTTGTGCCCCCAACGGTAGCTCGTCCCGACGCGAAACCGCAAGACGAAAAAGCGGAAGTGAAATGTCCTACCTGCGGCAAACTTTTAAAAATTACGGTGGCAGTAAAATATCATCGTTGCCCTTGCTGCGGCAAGGTGTTTGAAACGTCGATCGACGAAGAGGACGAAGAACTCGCATAATCCACATGCGGCAAAGAAAGGCGGAGACGTGTTCTCCGCCTTATTTATAGAAAACGTATAGTGAGAAAATAAGTATCCAAAGAAAGAAAAAGGAGTAATTATGGCGAAAGAAAATCAATTTGTTGAACAAATTGCCGACGTCAACGCGGACTTTCCGCAATGGTATACGGACGTCGTTTTAAAGACGAAACTCGTAGATTATGGTCCGGTAAAGGGCACGATGGTAATTCGTCCTTACGGCTATGCGATTTGGGAAAACATTCAAAAGGAAATGAACGCGCGTTTCCAAAAACGCGGTGTGGAAAACGCATACTTTCCGTTGCTTATCCCTATGAGCTATTTCACGAAAGAAGCGGAGCACGTAGAAGGCTTTGCGCCGGAGGTCGCGGTGGTTACGCACGCAGGCGGGGAAGAACTTGCCGAGCCTTTGGCGATCCGTCCTACGTCCGAAACGATTATCGGTACGATGATGGCGAAATGGGTACAATCCTATCGTGATTTGCCCTTGAAAGTCAATCAATGGTGCAACGTAATGCGTTGGGAAAAGACCACCCGTCCTTTCCTCCGTACGAGCGAATTCTTGTGGCAAGAAGGACATACGGCGCATGCAAGCCAAGCGGAGGCGGAAGAAGAAACGCTCGCTATGCTTGAAAGCTATAAAGAGTTTGCGGAAAACTGTCTGGCAATCCCCGTTTTAACGGGTAGAAAGACAGAAAAAGAGAAGTTTGCGGGCGCGGTTGCGACCTATACCATGGAAGCGATGATGCGCGACGGCAAGAGCTTGCAGGCAGGCACTTCTCATTATCTTGGTCAAAATTTCGCGAAAGCGTTTGATATTCAATACCTTGGCAACGAAGGGGTTTTACAAACGGCGTACACGACGTCTTGGGGCGTTTCTACCCGTTTAATCGGCGCAATCATCATGACGCACGGCGACGAACGCGGACTCGCGCTTCCGCCCGTTGTAGCGCCCATTCAATGCGTTATCGTGCCGATCGCGGCGAGAAAGGGCGGCGTTATCGAAAAGTGCGAAGAATTAAAAGCAACGCTTGAAAAAGCGGGTATTCGCGTAACGCTCGACGCAAGTGATAATAGCCCGGGCTGGAAATTCAACGAATGGGAAATGAAAGGCGTGCCCGTACGTATCGAGCTGGGGCCTCGCGACATCGAAGCGGGTAAAATGCTTTGTGCGCGCCGTGATACGCTTGAAAAACTGGAAATGCCTTTGGAAAACGCGGCGGAAAGCATAAAAGAACTTCTTCAATCGGTGCAAAAGGATATGCTTGAAAGCGCAAGAAAACGCCGTGATGAGCGTATTGTTTATGCGGACGATATGCAAGGCATTTTGGCTGGCGTGGACGCAGGCAACTTCGTAAAAGCGGGTTGGTGCGGATGCCGTGCTTGCGAAGACAAAATCAAGGAAGAAACGGGCGCGACTGCGCGCGTATTCGCCGAAGGCGAGGAAACGGAGAAATGCGCGGTTTGCGGCGAGCAGGCAAAACACGTTATTATATATGCTCGCGCATACTAAAATCAACGGTACAAACTTTATGAAACGGGTCTTTTTAAGACCCGTTTTTTGTGTTCAACGCGTACACGGTAGGGGGATTTTATAGTTTTGAGACGATTTTGAGCGGATTTTTCTTGCTCGCGCGCGTGCGTAATAGTGCGCGAGTGCGAGCGCGCGAAAAAATAATGTAGGAAAAATGCGTGAAAAATAGGCAAAGGCACTTGACGAAGTCAGGGAAAAATGGTATGATTATACTATGGCAAACGATATCGAAATCAACGAAAAAATCGCAAAAAACTTAATCTTTTATCGCAAAATGGCGGGAATGACCCAAGCGGAGCTTGCGGAAAAAATCAATTATTCCGATAAATCTGTCTCTAAATGGGAGTCTGGGAACGGCGCGCCCGACGTCTATACTTTGATGCAAATCGCGGAATTATTCGGCGTGACCTTGAACGATTTGGTAAAGAGCGGCGATCCCGTTCGCCCGAAATCGAAAGAGCACGGTTTACATTCCTTGATCCTCCTTTTAGCAAGTGGGATCATTTGGCTCGCGGCGACTCTTTTTTATGTCACCATGCAAATATTCGGTCCGAGCGGAGATTGGTGGCTCGCTTTTTTGTATGCAGTACCGCTCAATGCGATTGTCCTGCTTGTGTTCGCGTGTGTTTGGAAATACCGCACGCTGAATTTTATTTGTGTTTCGGTAATTATATGGGCGTCCTTGCTTTGCGTGTATTTAACGGCGCGGTGTATTTCCATTCGTTTAGGGAATAGTTATGGCGGGTTGTGGCTTGTGTTCCTTTTAGGCACGCCGTTGCAAATTTTGGACGTACTTTGGGTGTTTTTCCGTTCCTTGTTCCGCAAAAAGAAAAAACGCAAAGCGGAGCTAGAGGAATTTAGCAAAGAATAAGGGCGAAAAGGAGAAAGATTATGGCGTGTTGCCATTGCAAAAAGAACGATGCGACGACGTCGTGCGAAGAAATTAAAAACGGCCGAAAGACGACTTCGTACTATTGCTTGCAATGCTATCAAAAGCTCTTTTTGGATTTGAGAGCGACGGAGGAGGGAAATAGCAGCGTTTGTCCGTATTGCGGCACGTCGATGGATGAATTTCGCAAAAGCAAGCTCGTCGGCTGTGCGTATTGTTATCGCACGATGCAAGCAGGGCTTATGCCGTCCGTCATAAAAATGCAAGGACAAAAACGCGCGCATTGCGGTAAAACTCCGCCGCTGGAAATGGACGAGGCCTTTGAGGAGGGTTTTGAATTCGATTCGGAGTTTAAGGCGCAAAAAATTGCGCAAGCCCGATTAGAGAGGCAATGCAACGAACTGAATTTAATCATTAAAAAATTGCAAGACGAGGGGGACTTTGCGCAAGCCAAGGAGTATGCCGATAAGCTTTCCCGAATGAAAAGCAACGCAGCGGTAGAGGAGGAATTCGTATGGAACGCTCCGTAAATTTCCTTGAAAATATCGTCGTATCCACCCGTATTCGTTTGGCAAGAAACTTTGCAAGCTTTCCATTTCCTCGAAAAATGAATAAAGAACAAGCGGAAAAGGTGGCGTTTTTAGCGCAGGAAGGCTTGAAACAGTTCGGTCAGTTTCAAAAATACGAAATATCCAAGCTCACGCGCGAAGAAGCGCTTTTATTGCAAGAAGACTACTTAATCAGCCCTGCGCTCATGAAAAGCAAACACGGCGTGGCGTTCGTTTCTTCGGACAAGACGATTTCGGTGATGGTCAACGAGGAAGACCATCTTCGCGAACAATACATTTGCAAGGGGTTTGACCTCTATAAAGCGAACGATTTTATCAGTAGCCTTGACGAGGGCTTAGGCGCGATGTACGATTTTGCGTTCGACGATAAACTCGGTTATTTGACCGCTTGCCCCTCCAACCTCGGAACGGGTATGCGCGCTTCGGTTATGATGTTTTTACCGGGGCTTGCTTGGAACAGCGGTTTAAAAAACTTTCTTCCTACGTTAAAGGCGGGCGGAATCACAGTCCGCGGCGCGTTTGGGGAAGGCACGAGCGCACAGGGGTATTTGTACCAAGTCAGCAACGAGCAAACGCTCGGCGTTTCCGAATGGGACGTGCTGGAAGAAATGACGCGTGTGACGATGGCGATTGCAGATAAAGAACTTCTCGCAAGAGAAGAAATGCTTGCAAAAGCGGAAACGGAATGTCGGGATCGCTGTTTGCGCGCATACGGCGTATTATCCCATTGCGCGATATTGAGTATGCAAGAGTTTTTGGAAAAACTTGCGGACGTGCGCTTAGGGATATTGCTCGGTTTGTTCCGTTGCACAAGCAAGAAAAAATTCGAGGAGTTTGCGAACGATATGCGCCCGACGGCGTTCCGCGTAGCAAACCACTTGGAAGAGGACGAAAAGCTGTGCGACATGGTTCGTGCCGAAACGGTTTCCCGCGCGTTGCCTACGCTAGTGAAAGTCGTTCGCGACGTATAACGTGTTTTAAATGAATAAATCCGTACACGGGTAGGGTATTTTTATGAGTACAAACAATAAAATCACCGAAAATTTTAATAAAGCGATTGCGCTTGCGAATAAGTTGGCGGCGGAAATCGTCGAAACGACGTTTATCGGCAGCGAGCATATCGTGCGCGCGTTTTTGGACTTGCCTGCGTGCGAAGCGTATAAAATTTTAACGCAAGCGGGGGTGAAGACTGCCAAGTACGACGCGCTGTTTAAAAAGAACGTCGATAAAAAGTTCGGTGGCGACGGACTCACGCCGAACACGAAAAATATGTATAATCGCGCAGTTGCGCAAGCGGCGGAATACGGTATGCTCGGCGGCACGGCGCACATGCTCTATGAAATTTTAAACGTACCCACTTGCCGCGCGTCGCAGTTTTTGGCGACGATGGTTTCCATTGAGGATTTAAAGGATAGAACGGTTTCGGCAATCAACGCTTTGATTTATAAGAAAAAACACGGCGTAACGGACGAAACGCCCGTTTTAGGCGGTGGATACGTTGCGGATAACGGTACGGAAAGCGCGGAAGACGGCGGATATGCGGGAGGCGTAATGCTCGACCAGTCCCAAAAAACGTCGGCAAAGACAAAAACGCGCGCCAACGCGAAAAAACTGCCCGAATGCGGTACGGATATGACCGAACGCGCAAGAAAGGGAAAAATGGACCCCGTTATCGGCAGGAAGAAAGAAATTGAAAAAGTCGTCCAAGTCCTCTCCCGTCGTATGAAAAACAATCCCGTACTCATCGGCGAGCCGGGGGTCGGCAAAAGTGCGATTATCGAGGGGCTTTCGCAGCTGATTGTTAGCGGCGACGTACCCGAACAGCTCTATAACAAAACGATTTTTTCCGTAGACTTGGCGGGTATGCTAGCAGGCACGCGTTATCGCGGCGACTTTGAAGAAAAATTAAAAAATTTAATCGACGTTGTTTTAGCGGATGGGGACGTGGTACTCTTTATCGACGAAATCCACACGCTTGTCGGTGCGGGCGGTTCGTCGGACAACAACATGGACGCGGCGAATATCTTAAAGCCGTTGCTTGCGCGCGGAGACTTGCAGGTTATCGGCGCAACGACGATCGAAGAATATCGAAAGTATATCGAAAAGGACGGCGCTTTGGAACGCCGCTTTACGCCTGTGCAGGTGGACGAGCCTTCGCAGTCGGACGCAATTAAGATTTTGCAGGGCTTGCGCGCGAAATACGAAGAACACCACGGAATCGTAATCACCGACGACGCGATCAAAGGGGCGGTAGAGCTTTCCTCCCGCTATATCACGGATAGATTTTTGCCCGATAAGGCGATCGACTTAATCGACGAAGCGGCTGCGCGCGTGCGTATTGTGGAAGACGGCGGCGGTGTAGAATTACAGGAAGCAAGGCAAGAATTACAGCAAGCGGAAGCGGAACGGATTTTGCACGCTTCGCGCCAAGAATACGTGCTTGCTACGGAAGCAACGAATAAAAAAGCGCATATTCAAGAAAAAATCGAAGCTTTGGAACAAGCGCAAAAACCTTTACGTTTGTCGGACGGTCGCAATGCAATCGGTCGCGAGCACGTCGCGGCGATCGTTTCGGCGCGCATGCGGATTCCCCTTTTGAAAATCACGCAGGAAGAGGGCGAAAAATTGATGCGCATGGAAGAAGAATTGCACCGCCGTATCATCGGTCAAAACGAAGCGGTGAGCGCGGTGGCAAAAGCCATTCGCCGCGCAAGAGCGGGCTTGAAAGACCCGTCCAGACCCATCGGTTCGTTTATTTTTGTCGGACCTACGGGGGTGGGTAAGACCGACCTTTGTAAAGCTTTGGCGGAATCGCTGTTTGGTTCGGAAGAGCAAATGATTCGCTTGGATATGAGCGAATATATGGAAAAACAGTCTATTTCCAAGCTCATCGGCGCGCCTCCCGGATACGTAGGCTACGAAGACTTGCAAACAGGGCAGTTGACGGACAAAGTCCGCACGAAACCCTATTGCGTGATTTTGTTCGACGAAATTGAAAAGGCGCACCCCGACGTGTTCAATTTGCTTTTGCAAATTTTGGACGACGGGCGTTTGACGGACAGTAAGGGTAGAACGGTAGACTTTAAAAACGCAGTGATTATTCTCACGTCGAATGCGGGTGCGTCTATGGCGGAAACGCCGCGTGCGGCGACGCTCGGCTTTGGCGGCTCGGCGACGGATACGGGCGTTAATACGAATCAATATGAGCAAATGAAAGCGAATATCACGGCGGCGCTGAAAGAAAAATTCCGCCCAGAGTTCTTGAATCGAATGGACGATATTATCGTATTTCACCGTTTAAGCGAAAGCGATTGCGCGCAAGTCGGTGAGAAGATTGTGGGCGGTTTGTCCAAGCGCTTGCTCGAGCAACGCGGCATCTTGCTTACGGTCACGGAAAACGCGCTTCGCGCGCTCGTGAAAGAGGGCTACGACGCGCAGTACGGCGCAAGACCCTTAAAACGTGTCGTACAACGCCGCGTGGAGGACAAGCTTTCCGAAGAAATTTTGCTCGGCCGTATTCGGAACGGTGAGAAAGTAACGGTGGATTATAACGGGAGTGAATTTGTGTTCATTTCCCGCTAAAAGGAGAGAGATATGAAATTGACAACGGCAGGAGAATCGCACGGCAAAGCGCTCGTGGCAATCCTTGAGGGCTTGCCCGCACATTTGCGCATCGACGTCGAAAAAATCAACGAAATGCTCGCATTAAGACAAAGCGGCTACGGTCGCGGCGCGCGCCAAAAAATCGAGCGCGACCGCGTGGAGATTTTGACGGGGGTTAGAAACCGCGAAACCCTCGGTAGCCCCGTCACCCTTTGCATTTATAACAAAGACTACGCAAACTGGGAAAGCTGTATGTCGGATGGCGACTGTGATAAAGCGCGTATACAGGAAAAAGCTCTGACGAAAGTCCGTCCCGGACATGCAGACTTAACGGGTATGCTGAAATTCGAGCAATCGGACGCGCGAAATATTTTAGAGCGCGCTTCGGCTCGTGAAACGGCGATTCGCGTTGCGGCGGGCGGGGTGTATAAACAGTACCTTTCTGCGCTCGGCGTGGAGATTGGCGGCTACGTTTGCGAGGTTTGTGGGGTAAAGGATGCAGGCGTGTACGCGTTCAACGAACTCGAAAAGGCAAAAACGACCCAGCTTGGTATGTTGGATGAGTCGGCGGAAATGCGCGCAGTTGAAAAGATTGCACAGCTTAAGAAAGAGGGTGATACGGCAGGAGGCGTGGCGGAAATCCGTGTGAAAGGCTTAAAGAGCGGCTTTGGCAGCGTAATGACGTACGCGGAAAAACTGGACGCGCAGCTTGCACAAGGCTTGATGAGTATTCAAGCGGTGAAAGGCGTAGAAATCGGCGCAGGTTTTGCCGTTGCAAACACGAGCGGGCGGGATATCCACGACGAGATTTTTTACGATGAAAAACAGGGAATTTACCGCAAAACCAACCGCGCAGGCGGTATCGAGGGCGGTATGTCCAACGGGGAAGAGATTGTTGTCCGCGTGGCGATGAAGCCGATTCCTACTTTAATGAAAGGCTTGCAAACGATAGATTATGCAACGAAAGAAATCGCGGTTGCTGCTTCCGAAAGAAGCGACGTTTGCGCAATTTTTGCGCTTGAAATCATTGCGGAAGCGGTAGTTGCGGAAGTGCTTGCAAAAGCAATCGATAAACGGCTGGGCGGCGATACGATGCGCGAGGTAAAGGCGCGGTACGATTTATTACCGTGAGAGAAAATTATGGAGAAGATTTGCTTGAAAACGCCTTCTACGGAAGCGACAATTTATATCGGTAACGATACGATAGAATCGCGCTTGCCCGCGCTCACAAAAGGGCAAAAAAACTTTGTTTTGACCGATTCTAACGTCTACGCGCTGTATCCCGAATTTTTCAAAAAATATTTTGGCGGGGCGCCGTTGTTCGTTTTGCCCGCAGGGGAGGAGAATAAGAATTTTGAGTCCCTTGCCGCGATTTTAGAAGAAATGACGAGGGCGTGTCTGCATCGAACGTCAAGACTGTTCGCTGTTGGCGGCGGCGTAATCGGCGATATCGGCGGTTTGGCGGCGGCGCTGTATATGCGTGGCATTTCTTGTGTGCAAATCCCGACGACGTTGCTTGCTCAGGTGGATAGCAGCGTAGGCGGAAAAACCGCAATCGACCTCGGTGGCGTGAAGAACGTGGTCGGGGCATTTTATCAACCTTGCGAAGTGTTGATAGACCCTACGTTTCTTGCGACTTTACCGCCGCGTGAAATTAAGTGTGGACTTGGCGAGATTGTAAAATATGCGGCGTTAAACGGCGAGATTTTCGACGTGTTAGCGCAAAACGATGACTGGACGGACAGCGCGTTTTTGCAGTCGCTCATAAGCTTATGCGTGCGTTATAAAGCGAACGTAGTAGAAGCGGACGAAAAGGAAAACGGTGAGAGAAAATCCTTGAACGTTGGGCATACGACGGGGCATGCGATTGAGCTTTCGAGCGGGCTTTCCCACGGTGAGAGCGTGCTTTACGGTATGAAATTGGAAACGCTCATAGCGAAAAAAGTGGGCGTTTGCGAAAGAAAGTATGCTGAAGAATTACTTTCCATTATCGATAAAGCACTCGTGTTGGCGCCCGTTGGAAAATACGATTTTAACGGCTTGGGTGAAGACGCGAAAAAGGCGCTTTCGGATAAGAAAAATACGGGTGACGGCAAAATTACAATGTCGGTTGCGAAAGTGAAAAACGAATGGACGATTTTTTCGTTGCCGTTTGAAGAATACCGCGCGGCGCTTATAGAAGCGGCGCAAGAATTACAATCGTAGGGGGCAGGTATGCAACGAGTTGAAGCGAGAGAATATTTTTCGGGCGAGTTTGATTTGCCCGGCGATAAATCGATTACCCATCGTGCCGTTATGCTTAATAGCGGCGCGGACGGCGAGGCTATCGTCTCCAATGCGCTGATGGGGGAAGACTGTTTGTCGACCTGTCGCTGTATGCGCGCGCTGGGCGCGCAAATCGACGTGGACGGCACGACGATGCGAGTTCGCGGTACGCCCCGTTTCCAAAGCGGCGCGGCGCTTGACTGCGGGAACTCAGGCACGACCATTCGACTTTTGACCGGTTTTGTTGCGGGTAAAGGAATTGAAGCAAAACTGTATGGTGACGAATCCCTTTCCTCACGCCCAATGAAGCGTGTTTCCGAACCCTTGTCCTTGCTCGGGGCAAAGGTAGCAACGACGGACGGTCATGCGCCTGTGTACGTATCGCCCGCAATTTTGCGCGGCACGGAGATAAACCTTTCGATTTCGTCGGCGCAAGTGAAAAGCGCGGCGCTTTTGGCAGGACTTTCGGCGGACGGCGAAACGCATGTGTGCGAGCCCGTAAAATCGCGTGACCATACGGAGCGTATGCTTGCGGCGATGGGCGCGAATATCCGCGTGGACGGGAATAGCGTTACGGTGAAGCGTAGTGAGCTTCGCGCGACGGACGTATGCGTGCCTTCGGACATTTCTTCAGCGGCGTACTTTATGGCACTGGGGGCATTGAAAGGGGAAACCCTTTGTAAAAACGTAGGCATAAACCCTACGCGAACGGGCATTTTGTCCGCTTTCGATAAACTCGGCGTGCAGTATTCGCTCTTGAATAAACGGTTGTCCGCAGGGGAAGAAACGGCGGATATTTTGGTGCAAAAATCCCCGATGCATGCAATCGAGCTTGGGTATCAAGACGTACCTGCTATGATCGACGAATTGCCCCTTGTTGCGCTCTTATGCGCGTTTGCGGACGGAGAAAGCCGAATTACGGGCGCGAAAGAATTGCGCGTGAAAGAAAGCGATAGAATCCGTACGACTGCGGAATTGATTCGTGCTTTGGGCGGCGAATGCGAAGAATTACCCGACGGATTTATCATTCGCGGTAAAAAGGCTCTTCGCGGCGGAACGATTGACAGTTATCTCGATCACCGTATCGCAATGACGGGTGCGATCGGCTTGATTGCCTCTCAAAACGGCGGATATGTTGCGCGCCCCGAATGCTGCGCGATTTCTTTCCCCGATTTTTTCAAAAAATTGGACGTAAAAAACGCTTGAACGGGGGCAGGTACGCGATGAATGAGAAAAAAATCCGCTTGGGGTTGGTCGGGAAAGACGTATCAAAATCTCTAAGCGAAGCAATGCACGGCTTTATCTTATCTGAGTTTGGCTATCAATGCGAATATGAACGTATCTCCGTTTCCCCTGACGGCTTTGATAGTGCGATCCGTCGGCTTTTAGGGGATTTTGACGGCTTCAACGTCACCATTCCCTATAAACGCGACGTGATGGAATATTTAGACGAAACCGTCGGTGACGCGATGGATTTTGGCGCTGTAAACACCGTTCTTTCCGCAAAAAAGGCAGGCTATAATACGGACGGACTCGGTTTTATGCTCATGCTTCGTTTGGCGAATATCGACCTTACGGGCAAACGTGTATTGCTGCTCGGTGCGGGCGGCGCGGGTAGAAGTAGCGCGGCGGCACTCAAGAAAGCAGGAGCAACGGTGTACATATATCAACGGCGCAGGGCGGAACTTTTAGAAACCTGCAATGAGCTCGGCGTGTTCGCGGCGGACGATCCAGAAAAGGGCGGTTATGACGTGCTTGTGAATTGCACGGGCGTGGGGATGCACGATACGGAAGGGAAATCTCCCGTCACGGCAAACGCGTTTGTTGGCGCGACGGCGGCGGTGGACTTGATTTATGTGCCCGAAAAAACGGAGTTTTTACGGCTAGCGGAGGCGCAAGGCTTGTCCATTTTGAACGGCATGGCAATGCTTTTTTATCAAGCGTACTATGCCGACTGCATCTATTTGGGGGTAACCCCCGATGACGCGCAAGCGGCGCAGTTTTTTCAAAAATATAACGAACAATCATCGAAATAAGGAGCTGATCATGAGAATTTTGGTCATTAACGGAGTGAATCTCAATTTGACAGGTAAACGGGAAAAGAGTGTTTACGGTGCGGCAACTTTGGAAGAAATCAACGCGAATATCCGAGCGTTTTGCGAAAAGAACGGGGACAGCGTAGAATTTTACCAAAGCAACGTGGAGGGGGAACTTGTAAACAAACTCCACGAAGCGTTCTTGCAAAAGAGCTGTGACGGTATCGTGTTTAATGCAGGGGCGTTCACGCATTACAGCTACGCTTTGCGCGACGCGATTGCGGCGATCGACATTCCCGTTGTGGAAACGCATATTTCCAACGTACACGCAAGAGAAGCATTCCGCCATACGAGCGTACTTTCCGAGGTTTGCAAAGGCGTGGTGTGCGGTTTCGGCGCGGCGAGCTATTTAGCGGCAATCGTCGGGCTT
Organism: Clostridia bacterium; assembly: GCA_017462825.1. The sequence continues at coordinate 14,823 of JAFTQI010000024.1, forward strand.
AAGAATTCTTAAACGGCGGCGTGGAAAATGAATCTCGTTTTATGCGGTATGATGGGGTCGGGAAAAACGACCGTCGGGAAAGCGCTTGCAAAATTTTTGAATTGTGCACAGTTGGATACTGACGACGTAATTTCGTCGCGGCACGGCAAGATTACCGATATTTTCGCACAATGCGGCGAAAGCTATTTCCGCGCGTTAGAAACGGAGCTTGCGCGCGAACTTTCGACAAAGGAAAATCTTGTAATTTCCACGGGTGGCGGCTTTGTGTTGAATGCGGACAACGTCGCGCTTTTGAAAACGAACGGCAAAATTATTTTTTTACGCGCGCGCTTGGAAACGTTGGAGTCCCGCTTGATTGCCGATGAGAATAGACCGCTTTTGCATTCGTCTAACGAACCTTTGAAAGACAAGCTTTCACGGCTGATTCAAGCGCGTTATCCCGTTTACGAAGCGGCGTCGGATTGCATTGTAGAGGTGGACGAAAAGTCTGCGGACGAAATTGCGAAAGAGATAATGAGCATAATGTAAAAATAAGGAAAGGAGCAGGCAGGTACGTAATGAAAACGGTTTTAGTTACGGGCGGCGTGCGCGGTATCGGCGCGAGTATCGCCTTGGCGTTTTTGAAAAAAGGCTATCGCGTTTGCGCGGCGTATTCCAAAGACGAAGAAAGCGCAAAAAAAATATCCGCGCAAGGGGTGGAAACCTATCGCGCGGACGTTTCCACGGAATCGGACGTAAAAGCACTGTTTGTGAAAATCGGTAAAGTGGACGTGCTCGTCAATAATGCCGGCATTTCGCTTATCAAGCAAATTCAAGACGTCACCTACGAGGAATACGATAGACTAATGAAAATCAACGTAGGCGGGGCATTTCTTTGTTCGCGCGAAGCGGCAAAGGGCATGATTGATATTCAAAACGGCTTAATTATTAACGTTTCTTCCGTTTGGGGCGAAGTGGGCGGCAGTTGCGAAAGCGTGTATTCCGCGTCAAAAGCTGCGCTTATCGGTTTCACCAAAGCGCTTGCCAAAGAACTCGGTTGGTCGGGGATTCGTGTGAACAGCATTTCCCCTGGGGTAATCGATACGCCGATGAACGCACATTTTTCTTCGGAAGAACTACAAGCCTTGAAAGACGAAATTCCGATGGGTAGACTCGGTACGGGAGACGACGTAGCGAGAGCGGCGCTCTATTTAGAAGAAAACGAATACGTGACGGGCGTGGATATTCCCGTTAACGGTGGATTTTCTATTGCGTAACAACTATTTTTTCTTTAAATAACTATCTAAAATATTTTGAATGAATTGATCCGCAATTCCTTGCGTAGGGGATTGTGGGTCTTCTTTTTTCTCCGCGTGGGAATCCTTTTCGGACGATTTTTCGTCTCGCTTGGGCGCGCTTGTGCCTTGGAAAGCGCTAAACGTTTCCGTGAACTTCGAAAGGTCGCTTAAAAAAGAGAGCATTTGCTCGGAGTCTTTGATTTGGCTCATAAGCGGTTTTACGCTTTCGGAGAAATCTGGGTTTTGCGAGAGATAATATAAAAGAACAAGTATTAAAATTTCCATAATGCAATATATGCCGCGAAGTGTCGGAATTTTGACAAACGGAATATGATATAGCGAAATATGCTTTCGGAGGTGCAAAATGAAAAGTTTTAAGGAGTATTCCAAAACCGAAAACAATCCTACGAACGAAACGGAGCAAAAAACGGCGGATACCGCCGCGGACTTGACGAAGAAAATCGCTGCGGCGTATAATGGGAAGAGTAATGCGGCGATGTTGCAAAACATTTTACGCGAAGCGGAAAAAAGTAAGCGCGCAGGAACGCTCTCTAACGCCGAAATCGAAAATTTTTACCAAAGTTTTGCGCCTATGCTTGACAATGCGCAAAAAAAACGCCTTCGCGCGGTAGTAGAGCGTTTGAAAGATATATAAACGCGGACACGGTAGCGCCGTGTCCGCGTTGAAAATTCATCTTTCTTCTATTTCCCGAAGTGCAAAAAGCAAAGAATCAATTTCTTGTTCGACGTTGAAATGGGAAAAAGAAGCGCGGATAAGTCCGTTGTCGAGCGTATTCAAATTCTCGTGCATGAGCGGTGCGCAATGCAAGCCGCCGCGTACGGCGATATGGTATTTGCGCGATAAAATATCCGCAATCCGTTCCGATTGGATTTCTTTATGCCGAAATGCGACGATGCCGCAAGGATTCGGTTTGGAGAAAAGCTCGTAGTTAGAAAGCGCGGATATGCCTTTTACGCAATATTCCGTCAGTTTGAAACAATGTGCGCGGATTTTATTTTCATGCAGGGTTAAATATCGCACACCCTCAAGTAGAGATAAAATAGCAGGGTAGGCGAGCGTACCCGATTCCAAGGCGTCGGGATAAAAATCGGGCATATCAAGGGAAAGACTCATCGAGCCAGTTCCACCGTGTAAAAGGGGCTTTAAATCCACCCGCTCTGAAAACAAAAGCGCGCCGCTGCCTTGTATAGCAAGCATACCTTTATGTCCTGCGATTGTCAATAAATCGATACCTGCCCCCTGCATTTTAAGAGGAATATGCCCCGCGCCTTGCGCGCCGTCGCAAAGAAACAGCACGCGCTTTGGCACGGCTTTGCGAATGGATATAAGGTCGGGAAATGCGCCCGTGACGTTGGAAGCGGTTGTGACGATTGCCATTTTTGTATTCGGCTTTACGAGCGCGGCGAAATCGGCAGGCTCGATAGTTCCGCTTTTCGAAAGCGGGCAAACGTCGTATTCGATAACGCCCGATTTTTTCAAAAATTCCAGCGGTCGCAAAACGGAATTGTGTTCCATACACGAGCATACGACGTGGTCGCCCTGTTCAAGCGCGCCGAAAATAGCGATGTTTAGTGCTTCGGTGCAGTTTTTGGTAAAAATTACGCGGTCATGGCCGTATCCATCAAAAAATAAATTAAGTTCTTTTCGGCATTTTTCTACGTTTTCCGCGCAAGCAATAGAGAGTCTATGTCCGCTTCGACCGGGGTTAGCGCAAACTTTCACGGCGGAAGTGACGGCGGTGAGTACGGTGTCGGGTTTTTTACCGCCTGTGGCGGCGTTGTCAAAATACAGCATTGTGGCACTCCTACTTAGCGATTACATAAAATATAGTATTCACAAAAGGGGGATCTTATGATATGACGGTTTTGGCGGTATTCCGCAGTCGGGCGCAAAGCTTGGATTATGCGGAACGTTTGGCAAAGTACGGCGTGTCGGCAACCACGATGCCCACGCCCAAGGAAGCAAAAATCGGTTGCGGACTTTGCGTGCGTTTTTACGAAAGGGATATGATCCGCGCGAAAGCGATTTTAAAAACGGGCAGATACGCGACTTTTAAAGGTTTCTATAAAATGGATTACGTCGGCGGTCGAATTTCTATTACGCCGTACAAATAAAAATGCTCGCGGGGCTTGCAAAAGCTCCGCGAAAGTGTTATAATATACGTATGAAGAAAATAGATAAAATGCTCGCATTGTCCGAGCTGGAAAAACTTTATCCCGACGCAAAGCCCGCATTGCATTTCAAGACCGCTTACGAACTGCTCGTGGCGGTGGTGTTGTCCGCGCAATGCACGGACGAGCGGGTGAACAAGGTGACGGCGGTATTATTTGAGAAATATTCTACGCCCGAAGCGATGCTCACGCTCACCCAAGCGGAACTGGAAAAATATATCTTTTCCTGCGGTTTTTACCGTATGAAAGCGGCGCATATTCTTTCCGCTTCACGCGATATTTTGGAAAAATTCCACGGCAAAGTACCGAGTACGATTGAAGAACTCACGTCCCTTGCAGGGGTAGGGAAAAAGACGGCGAACGTCGTATATTCGGTAGCGTTCGGCGGTGACGCTATTGCGGTGGATACGCACGTTTTTCGCGTGAGTAACCGCCTTGGTTTGGCGAAAGGCAAAACGCCTTTACAAGTCGAAGAAGGACTGTGCAAGGCAATCCCGAAATCCGATTGGTCGAAAGCGCATCATTGGCTTATTTGGCATGGGCGGAAAGTTTGTCATTCGCAAAAACCGAACTGCGCAGGTTGTACACTCGCGCCCTATTGCGATTACGCAAAAAAGAAATAATCGGTATACTTTTCCCCTTTTTTTCGGATACTGCGAAAGAAAGGGGGATTTTTTATGGAAGAAAGGGATTTTTTACAGCTTTTGCTAGACTTGGAGGATTTGGGCTCGAAAAAGACGAAAATCTATTCCCGTTTATTGACGGACACGGCGCTCGCCACGGAAATGGAATCGCGGGCAAAGCGACACGACGAGCGGAAACTTGCGATAGAAAAATTGCTCTATGGTAAAAGTGCAAAACAGACAAACGACGGGGGCATGTCCGCGATGAATGAGAAGGAGGAATGAAAAAATGAAGTTGGAAAAGCGGGAGATTACCCTTAACGAACTCGATTCTCTTAAAGACGTATACTATTTTGAAAAAACGCTATTGCGGGAATATGAAAGCGCGGCGAAAAAAGCGGCGCGAAAGGAAACGCAAAACGAGATTTCCCGTCTTTTAGAGGAAGTGAAGGGGGAAACGGAAAGCGCGAAAAAACGGATAAAAAATCATGAATGATATTATAGCGCCTTGCGCCGATGAAAAAAAGCGCCGTAGGGCGCTTTTTTTGTTGACAAAATATACTTCGACAGGTATAATAAAAGGGATATTTGCATAAATGCAAAAAATGAAATCAAGGAAAAGGAATTTACTATGGCAAAGAAAGAAAAGACGGGATTCTTCGCGGAGTTCAAAAAATTCATTACGCGTGGCAACGTAGTAGATATGGCTGTCGGCGTTATTATCGGCGGCGCGTTCACCGCAATCGTGAACGGTTTGAGCAACAACATTTTGAAGCCTATTATCAACTGGATTTTGGCTTTGTTGCTTCCCGGGAAAGGGTTGGAGGCTGCGGTGACCTTCTTGCCCAAGTGTAAGGTATATAAAGACGTGCTGAATGACGCGGGTGACGTAATCGGTAGAGAAGTCGATTTTGCAAACTCTATCTATATCGATTGGGGTGCGTTTATTAGTGCGATTATCAACTTCTTACTTATCGCGTTTGTATTGTTTATGATTGTGCGTATGCTTAATAAACTGAAAGACGCGCAAGAAAAGGCGAAAGCGGAAAATGCTAAAGCGTTTAATGAAAAGAAAGAAATCAGAAAAATTATGAAAGCGGAAAAGGTAGAGAAAGCGGAGGCGAAAGCGGTTTACGAAAAGCGCGTAGCCGAAGCGGCGGCAGCGGCGGAAGAAGAAGCACGCATCGCAGCGGAAAAAGCGGCGGAAGAAGCTCGTCTTGCGGAAGAAAAGGCGAACGCAAACGTCATTCTTTTGACGGAAATTCGCGACCTTTTGAAGAATAAATAAGCACAATTTCGTTGACTTTTTTATAGAAAAAGGGTATAATAGTTAAAAAGTAAATCAAAGGCAATGAAAAAGTGGGTCTTTTTCAAGAATACTAAGTCAAAAGAGAGCTCGTCCGTAGGCTGAAAGACGCGCGATTTAGTGAAAAATTCCCTTTCGCTTTGGAGCCGCTCTTTTGAGCTGAAAAATTCGGGGTAGAGAGAGCCGTACGCGCGACGTCACGCGCAAAATAAGGCGTGGAATATTCCGCGTGAATGCAGGTGGTACAGCGGCATTGTTCGCCCTGCGTGTCTAATAGGCACGCAGGGCGTTTTTTAATACCAAATTAAGAAAAATTAAACGTTATCAACGGAGGCAAATATGAAAGAAAAAATCGAAGCCTTGCGCGCGGAGATTACCGCGGCAATGGCGCAAACGGAAACGGGTCGCGCGCTTTACGAATTAAAAGTGAAGTTTCAAACCGAGCTCAAAGGGATTATGAGCGGTATGCGCGATCTTGCAAAAGAAGACCGTCCCACGTTCGGCAAAATCGTCAACGAATTTAAGACGGACATCGAAGAAAAATTCGAAGCGCGCGCGGCGGTAGTCCGCCAAATGGAGATGGAAAAGAAATACGCTTCCGAGCGTATCGATATCACCATGCCCGGCAAGAGCTACAAAGCAGGTGCGCTCCATCCTATCACGCTCGTAAAAAACGAACTTATCGACATATTCGCAGGCATGGGTTTTAAGGTTTTCGAAGGCCCTGAAATCGAAACGGATTATTATAACTTCACGGCGCTCAATACGCCTAAGGACCACCCTGCGCGCGATATGCAAGATACTTTCTATCTTGCAGACAACCTGCTTTTGAGAACGCAGACCTCGGCAGGTCAAATCCGCGTTATGGAACAGAACGCGCCGCCTATTAAAATCCTTTCCCCGGGCAGAGTATTCCGTTCCGACGACGACGCGACCCACTCTCCCATGTTCCATCAAATGGAAGGACTTGTCGTAGACAAGGGAATCACCCTTTGCGATTTGCAAGGTATGCTTGCGGAGTTTGCCAAAAAGATGTTTACCGACTCGACGAAAGTCCGCCTTCGTCCCTCCTATTTCCCGTTCACCGAACCGAGCGTAGAGGTTGATTTAAGCTGTTCGGAATGCGGCGGCAAGGGTTGTCGTTTGTGTAAGGGTACGGGCTGGATCGAAGTCCTTGGCGCGGGCATGGTAAACCGCCGCGTTTTGGAAAACTGCAACGTCAATCCCGACGAATACACGGGCTTTGCATTCGGTATGGGTATCGAGCGTATCGCAATGCTCAAATACGGCATCAACAACATCAAAACACTCTTTGAAAACGACACCCGTTTCTTAGAACAGTTCGAGGACTAATAGGGAAAAGGAGAAAGAAAAATGAAAGCACCTTTCAGTTGGTTAAAAGATTACGTAGATATAGACATTACGGCGCAGGAACTTGCGGAAAAACTTTTTTCCTGTGGTTTTGAGGTGGAAGAACTTTCCTATCTCGGCGCGAAAATCAACCGCGTTGTTGTGGGCGAAGTCAAGGCGCTTACGCCTCATCCCGACAGCGATCACATGCAAATTTGCGTAGTGGACTGCGGCGAAGAACACGGCAGAGAATTGCAAATTGTAACGGGCGCGCCCAACGTATACGTCGGTATGAAAACGCCCTGTGCGCTCGACAATTCGACGGTAGTGGAAAGCAACCCCGCTATGCTCGAGAAGAACCCCGATGGGATCAAAAAAATTAAAAAAGGCAAGCTTCGCGGCGTGGAATCGCTTGGGATGCTTTGCTCGGGCGAAGAACTCGGCATCAACGACGATTTCTATCCCGGCGCGGAAGTAAACGGCTTGCTTGATTTGGCAAAAGACGCACCCGTGGGCGAGGATATCAAGAAAATCGTCGGTCTTGACGATTGGATTTTTGATATTTCGATTACGGCAAACCGTCCCGACTGTCAATGCATTTTGGGTATCGCAAGAGAAGTGGCGGCAGTTTTGAATAAGCCGTTCAAAGCGCCTGATTTTTCCTACACGGCGCATAAGACGAGCGCGTCGCCCGTCAAAGTGGAAGTGCTTGCGCCCGAACTTTGCCCTAGATACGTAGGGCATTACGTAGAAAACGTAACGGGCGGCGTTTCGCCTGCATGGATGAGAAAACGCCTCGCGCTTTCAGGTATTCGTTCCATTTCGCCCATTGTTGACATTACGAACTTTGTATTGCTTGAAATGGGTCAACCTATGCACGCGTTCGACGCGGACGACATCGGCGATAGAAAGATTATCGTGCGCCGCGCGGAAAAGGGCGAAAAAATTGTCACGCTCGACGAAAAAGAATTCACGCTCACGCCCGACAATCTCGTGATTTGCGACGGCAAGAAACCGGTTGCGCTCGCAGGGATTATGGGCGGCTTGAATAGTGAAATTAAGGACACCACCAAAAACGTATTCTTTGAATCGGCGAAGTTTGCGCGTGATAACGTAAGAAAAACTTCCCGTGCGCTCGGTCAGTCCTCCGATTCCTCCTCCCGTTTTGAAAAGGGGGTAGACGCGTACACCAACGCGCTCGGTATGGATAGAGCGTTGCACTTGATTGAAGAACTCGGCTGCGGCACGGTCACCGAGCTTTGTGAGGACGTATGCGCGGTATCGCTCGAACCGAGAAAGATGACGGCGAGCATTTCGAAAATCAACGCGCTTTTGGGTATTACCGTTCCCAACGAAGAAATCGCCTCAATTCTTGCAAGACTGAATTTCCAACCGGAAATTAACGGTGATTCTTTGACGGTTGTTATCCCGGGTTATCGCGACGACGTAGATGGCTATCCCGATTTAGCGGAAGAGATTATCCGTATGTACGGCTACGATCATATCGTCCCCACGTTCTTGGAAAAAGCGACGGTAACGGGCGGCGGCTTGAATGACGAGCAAAAGAAAGAGCTTCACTTGAAGAACGTTTTGCGTACGCAAGGTTTTTCGGAAGCGTATAACTACTCTTTCTATTCGCCCAAGGACTTTGATTTGATGAAATTACCCGAAGACGCTAAAGAACGAAATGCGGTACGCATTTTGAATCCCATCAGCGAAGAACTTTCCGTCATGCGCACTTTCCTTGCTCCGTCTATTCTCGGCAACGCGGTAAGAAATATCCGCCGCGGCAACGATGAGGGCAGAGAATTCGAAATTGCGAACACCTATTTCCCGAAAAATACGCAAGCGAGCGAACAGCCGGAAGAAAGAAATCATTTGGTACTCGGCGTATGGGGCGGTAAGAATGATTTCTTTGATATGAAAGGCGCGGTGGAACGCGTTGCGGAAGTATTCCATCTCACGTTCACGTATGAAAGAGCGGAAAAGACCTATCTTCATCCCGGTGTTTCGGCAAACGTCTTGCTTGCGGATAAAGTGGTGGGTGTAATCGGTGAACTCGACCCTGCTATCGCTCTTTCACTTGGTTTAGACAAAAAAGTGTACCTTGGCGAACTTGATCTTTGCGCGATTAGCGAAGCGATGGACGATAGAATCCGTTATAAGAACTTGCCGAAATTCCCTGCGGTAAAACGCGATCTTGCGTTGATTGCGGACGAAAAACTCACTTGTGCGGACGTAGAAAATGTATTGTTGCATTCTTGCAAGTACGTGACGGAAGCGAAGCTTTTCGACGTTTACCGCGGTGGTCAAATCCCCGAAGGAAAAAAGAGCATGGCGTTCACCCTCACGTTTACGCCCGACGCGCAAGTAGAAAAGGCGTTCACTCCCGAAACGCTCGACGGTTACGTCAAGAAGATTTTGGGTAACTTGAAATTCAAGCTCGGAGTAGAACTTAGATAATCGTGAAAAGAGCGGAAAAGATAAAAACGTTTGGATTTTTTAATATAGACAAACCGTCGGGAATCATTTCTTCGACGGTTGTCAACAAACTCAAGTGGCTGACGGGTACGCCCTGCGGTCACATGGGCACGCTCGACCCGTTGGCGAGCGGCGTTTTGCCCGTCGGTTGTGGCAACGCAGCGCGGCTTTTTGATTACTTTTTAGAGAAAGAAAAGGAGTATATCGCGGAATTCACGTTCGGCGTGGATTCGGATACGCTTGATAGCACGGGAAATCTGGTTTATGGGGGGCATGTACCTAATGAATCGGAAATCAAGTCCGTTTTCCCCACGCTTTTAGGGGATATTATGCAAGTGCCGCCCAAGTATAGCGCGAAGAACGTCAACGGTCAGCGCGGTTATGATTTAGCGCGCGCTGGCGTGGACTTTGAATTGCCGCCCAAGAAAGTGCATATTTACAGTATGGAACTTTTGGGACGGCTTACGGATAAACCCGATACTTTCCGCATTAAAATCCGTTGCGGCGGCGGTACGTATATCCGCTCAATTGCACGCGATATTGCGGCGGAGCTCGGCACAAAAGCGGTCATGAGCGCGTTAAACCGCACGCAAAGCGGTTGTTTCTTGCTTGAAAACGCGCTTCCTTTTTCCGTGTTAGAGCAAGATCCGACGGTGGAAGAATTGGAAAAAATGCTGATTCCTACGGAAGCGGTTCTTCCGTTCGATACGTTGTCTTTGTCCGAGAAAGAAAGTGTGAAGCTTTACAACGGACAAAGAATCCCCGTGGATGCGGCGGACGGGCTTTATAAAATCTATCGTGACGGCGCGTTTTACGGAATCGGTGAAGTGATGAACGGTTTGGCGAAAACAAAAACAAAACTTTGTTAAAAGGATAAAGATGAAAACGGTTTGGTTGACGGACAAAAGCATAGCGAGCGGCTCAGCGATGCTGCTCGGCGGGTTCGACGGATTGCACGTGGGGCACCGTCAACTTTTATCGCGCGCAAAAACGTATAATCTCCCGGTCGGCGTAATGACGATTGTCGGGGGTAAGGACGACGGACTATTTACTTTTGCGGAACGGGAAAGTATTTTCCGCGCAAACGGTGTAGATTTTGTTTTTGAATTAACCTTTTCGGAAATTAAAGACCTTTCTCCGTCGGCGTTTTTGGAATTACTCCAAAAAGAGTTCGCGCCGAAAGCCTTTATTTGCGGCGAAGATTTTCGCTTTGGCGCGGGGGCGAGTGGTACGCCGAAATGGATAGAAGAATGGGGACAGGTACGCGTTGAAGTTCTTTCCCTCGTCGAAATCGCAGGGGAGAAAGTGAGTTCAAGGAATGTAAAATCCCTTTTGCAAGACGGCAAGATAGAAGAAGCGAATTTGCGCTTGGGCGAGCGGTTTTTTCTAATGGGGAAGGTGGAAAAAGACCGCCAAGTCGGTCGCACGCTCGGTTTTCCGACGGCGAATATCGCTTATCCACAGGGTAAGTTTGC
>JAFTQI010000025.1 GCA_017462825.1 Clostridia bacterium
CGTTGCCCAAGAAAGAAGTTATGCTCTTGAAGAAAGAAATGGGCAAATTGCAGGCGAACCTTGGCGGTATCAAGACGATGAAAGGTATGCCCGGCGTTATGTTCGTGGTTGACCCTCACAACGAAGACATCGCAATCAAAGAAGCAAAGAAGCTTGGTATTAAGATCGTTGCTATCACCGATACCAACTGCGATCCCGACGAAATCGACTACGTTATCCCTGGTAACGACGACGCTATCCGCGCAATCAAGTTGATCTCTTCCGTAATCGCGAACGCGGTTATCGAAGCGAACCAAGGCGAAGAAGCGCTCGTAGCGCAAGAAGTAGCGGAAAACGCGGAAGAAGCAGCGGAAGCTCCCGCTTCGATTGAAGAAGTGGTTGCAGCGGCGGAAGAAAACGCGTAAACAATGCAAAAAGCGTTCGCCCGATGCGTAAACATCGGGCGAATTTTTGAAAAAGAAAAATAATTTAAGAATATAGGAGATAAACATTATGGCATTTACGGCAAAAGACGTAATGGCGCTCCGCGAAAAGACGGGCGCAGGCGTTATGGACTGCAAAAAGGCATTGACGGACGCTGACGGCGATATGGCAAAAGCAGCGGACCTTCTTCGTGAAAGAGGTATTGCGAAAGCGGATAAGAAAGCTTCCCGTATTGCGGCGGAAGGTATCGTTTCCTGCTATATCGACGGAAAGGTAGGCGTTCTCGTAGAGCTTAACTGCGAATCCGATTTCGTTGCAAAGAATCCCAAGTTCGCGGCGATTGCGGAAGAAGTGGCGAAAGTTATCGTAAAGGATAACCCCGCTGACGTAGAAGCGCTCCTTGCGTGCGTATGCAGCGAAGGCACGGTAGAAGAATATTTGAAGAGCAACATCGCGGTTATTGGTGAAAAGATTGCGGTTAGAAGATTCGTTCGCTATGAAAGCGAAGGATTCCTTGCAAGCTATATCCACCTTGGCGGTAAGCTCGGCGTAATGCTCGATATGGCTGGCGAAGCTACGGACGCGGCGAAGGAAACGGCGCACGACGTAACGCTCCAAATCGCGTTCACGAAACCCGCTTACCTTACGAAAGACGAAGTTTCCGCAGAAACGCTTGAAAAGGAAAAAGCGGTGTTGAAACAACAAGCGATGAACGAAGGCAAGCCCGAAGCTATCGCTGAAAAGATGGTTATGGGTAGAATTAAGAAATTCTACGACGAAAACTGCCTTTTGGAACAAGCGTTCATCAAAGACGATTCCAAGAAAATCGGCGATTTGGTGAAATCCGCAGGTACGGCTATCACGAAGTTTGCGTTCTTCGTAATGGGTGAAGGTCTTGAAAAGAAGAGCGAAGACTTGAACGAAGAAGTTGCTAAGCAAGTTGCCGCAATGAAAGCGTAAGCGACGTGCTCGTTATTCGAAGCGAAGAATTTTATAAATAAAGGAACGGCATCAAGCCGTTCCTTATTTTTTATCTACGACAACGCAACTTATATGTATTAACGAAAGATAGAAAAACTCGCCAGCGGAGGCTCTCCGCACGTTCCTTATTTTTTTGCCGTTTTTACGCATACTGTCCGTATGGAAAAAGAACTGTTAAAAGAAGCGGAAAAATTACAGGATAAATACGTGAAAATTCGCCGTACTTTGCACGCAAACGCCGAAACGGGGTTTGATTTACCGAATACGAAAGGTATCGTGATAGAAACGCTGACGGCGATGGGATATGCGCCGAAAATCGTGGGGAAAGGCGCGGTTGTGGCAACGCTTGGAGAGAGGAAAAAGGGGAAAGCCGTTTTGCTTCGTGCGGATATGGACGGCTTGCCGATTGCGGAGAAAACGTGTAAAGCGTATGCCTGTAAAAGGGGCAATATGCACGCTTGCGGACACGATATGCATACGGCAATGCTACTGATGGCGGCGGAACTGCTAAAAGGGGAAGAATCACGTTTATCCCGTCCCGTCGTTTTCTTATTTCAGTCAGCCGAAGAAACGCTCGAAGGGGCGAAAGACGTCGTATCGTCGGGGTTATTATCTTCTTATAACGTAGGAAGTGGGGTAATGCTGCACGTATTGACGGCAACCGATTTGCCCACGGGGCGTATCGTCGTGTCTTCGGGCGGCGTAAGCGCGCCTGCCGCCGATTATTTTACCGTACAAGTAACGGGGAAAGCCTGTCACGGCTCGTCGCCGCAAAACGGCGTAGACGCGCTCTCCGTTTGCGCGCGGATTTTGCTTTCTTTGGAAACGCTTTCGGCAAGGGAGCTTCCGACGGTAGAGCCGTTCGTTTTGACGGTAGGAAAACTGCAATCGGGGGTGGCAAGCAATGCGATTGCGGATAGAGCGGTAATGCAAGGAACGCTCCGCGCGTTTGACGAAAGCGTACGGGTATTTGCGAAAAAAAGGCTGAAAGAAATCGCGCAAGGCACAGCGAAAACCTTTCGCGCCAAAGCGGAAGTATCCTTTACGAGCGGTTGTCCTGCTTTGAAAAACGACGGGGGTATGTCTTTGACGATTGGCAAAACGTTGCAGGGCGTGTTCGGGAAAGATAAGGTGTTTTATTCGGCGGATTTGGACGGCGGTGTGAAGCGGGGCGTTGGCGGCAGCGAAGATTTTGCATATATTGCAAACGAAGTTCCGTCGGTGATGCTCGCTTTGGCGGCAGGCAATATACAAGACGGCTACAAATACCCTTTGCACCACCCCAAAACGGAGTTTGACGAAGGCGTTTTGCATATCGGCGGTTGCGCGTTTGCGGCGATAGCGCTGAAAACGCAGTGAAAAAACCGCCGACCACGGGAAGTGGTCGGCGGTTGTTCCGTGAACGGAAATTATAACACTACTATATTTTTCTTTTCGATTTCCGCTTTCAGTTCTTCGGGGAAAGCGTCGTCGGTGATGAGTACGTTCAAATCTTCAATCCGCGCAAACGTATACGGTTTCACCTTACCGATTTTCGAGCTATCGAGCATCATATACGTCGATTTTACCTTTTTGCGAATTGTTCTGAACAAATCCGCTTCGGGTTGGGATTCGCACGAGAAACCGCTTTCGGGGGTAAACGCCGCTGCGGAAATCACGGCGAGCTGGAAATTGGTGTCTTGGAAATACATCGACGCGAGCGACGACGTGGTGGACAGGTTGTCTTTCAACAGCGGTCCGCCCAAAAGGTTGATATTGACGTTCTTCTTTTTGGAAAGCTCGGTAGCGACGGCAAGCCCGTTTGTGAACACGTTGCAGGGCATGTCGGGGAGTTCTTTGGCAAGATAGAGCGCAGTAGTACCTGCGTCAAGAAAGAAAGACGAGCCGGGTTCAATCAAAGCCACCGCTTTTTGAGCGATTTGGATTTTCTCGTCGGTGTGAATCGTACTCTTTTGCGTATAGGGTACGCCCGAATTTTTTTGTACGTCCTTGACGGACATCGCGCCGCCGCGGATACGGATAACTTTGCCCTCCTGTTCCAAAAGCAATAAATCTCTGCGGAGCGTCATTTGCGAAGCCTTGGGGAAGAATTCTTCTAATTGTTTCAAAGTGAGTTTGCCACGCTTGTCGATGAGAGCGGCGATTTGCGCAATACGGTCTTTTTTCATAAAAACTCCTTTCGTTTGTCTAAATTGTAAATGTAATGAACATACATAAGGTAACATAAAAAAAGAAAAAAAGCAAGTAAAAGAGCGTAAAAAGCGTGTAAATTTTCATAAAAAATAACAAATTCACAAAAAATCAACAATAAAATTATCATTTTTCATAAAAACATCACAATAATTTCCTTTGCGCAAAGGTTTGCGCCGCCAAAAAACGGTTGCCTTTTTAAGGTGGGTATGTTATAATAAGAGAAAGCGTGAACGGAGAAAGGGCTAATGTACGATTTTTTGGATGATTTAGACGAATATTTTTGCGAGAAATACGCCAATTACGATAAGCTTTGCGTGTTGCCGGGGTATCGTATGCCGAAAATGCAAACGACGACCACCGACGAATTCGGTAGGTCATATTCCTATACGTTGCCGGCGAATACGATGCGCCTTGCGTTGCAGGAAAACAAAGCGGATATGTTAAAAACGTTAAAATCGCGTATCGTAGATAAAACGTTTTCCTTTTCCTTCCGCCCGATTGGTTTTTTCCGTCGCATAAAATATGCCTTTGCAAAATCCGCGCCCAAGAAACTGTTGGCGCAGGAGTTGGAGAGATACAAGCTCACGGACGAAGACGTGTTGCAGGGCTTGACGGTAGATGGCGAAATTTGGAAAAATATTAAAAAGGGAAAGTTTGCGCCGACGCAAAACACGATTGTATCCTTGGCGATTATCGGGCATTTTTCTATTGAAGATACACAGGCGCTTCTTGCGGCGTATGGCTACGAGTTCAATTACGCGGTGGAAAAAGACGTCGTTGTTTCTTATATATTGACGCATAAAGTATTCGCTCGTCCGATGATGGAAGCGGCGTTTGCGGAATATAAAGTAAGCAATTTGTTTATAAAATAACGAAAAGCGCAAAATACCGTCAAAAAAGTTGCATTTTGTCGCCCGTCGTGTTATAATAAGGAAAATTGCATAACCGAGTGGAAAAAGAGTACCTTATAACCGCTTGCAAACACAGAGAGAAACGCCGTGGGCTGAAAGCGTTTTGCCGTAGGTAGGAAGAAGGGAAAGTGCGTTTCCGCGTTTGAGGACGGAGTAACGCTCCGCGGCTGCCCCCGTTATCGGGCGATACGAGGGGAAAATTTACCCAAAGAGTAAAATTTTCTGAAATAAAGTGGAACAGCGAAGCAAAGCGCCTTTATATTATGTAGTATGGACTACTACGATATAAAGACGCTTTTTATTTTAACGAAGCGGAAAAGGAGATAGGCTATGTGGTTTAAAAACCTGAGAGCGGATATCAAAGCGGCGAAGCTGAACGACCCTGCCGCGCGGAATTGGTTTGAGATTTGGCTCACCTATTCAGGCGTGCACGCGTTGTCTTGGCACCGAGTCGCATACTTTTTTCATAAAATCAAATTAAAACTTTTAGCGCGGATTATCAGTCAAACGGCGCGGTTTTTTACGGGTATAGAAATTCACCCTGCGGCGAAGATTGAAGGGGGCGTGTTTATCGACCACGGTAGCGGGGTTGTCATCGGCGAGACGGCGGAAGTGCATAAAGGCACGGTGATTTATCAAGGGGTAACGCTGGGCGGCACGGGCAAGGAACGCGGCAAACGCCACCCCACGATAATGGAAGACGTAACGCTATCGGCGGGTGCAAAAGTGCTAGGCGGATTCACGGTAGGCAAGGGCGCGAAAATCGGCGCGGGCGCGGTGGTCTTAAAGGAAGTTCCGCCGTACGCAACGGTGGTGGGCGTACCGGGGCGTATCGTGCGGATAAGAAAACCCGACGCAACGGATACGACGAAATCGGGCATTATCGCCGTGGCGGCACTCAATGCGGAAATCAACGCGGAAGAGCTGGAACGGCGTGAAGAAGAAGCGAAAGAAGCGGCGAGAATTGCTGAAGAAGCGAGAAGCGGCAAGAAAAAGCAAGGAGAGAAGAAAGATGAAAATTTATAATTCGTTGACGAAGAAAAAGGAAGAATTTATCCCTTTGGAAGAAGGCAAAGTAAAAATGTATGCCTGCGGTATCACGGTATCGGGCGAAGCGCATATCGGGCACGGGTATCAGGCTCTGATTTACGATATTATGCGGAAATTTTTAAAAAAATCGGGTTATGAAGTTACGTACGCAAGAAACTATACGGACGTAGACGATAAAATTATCGCCAAATCCCACGAAACGGGTATTCCTGCGGACGAATACGCGGCGAATATGATAGAGAATATCAATAAAATTATGTCGAAATTCAACGTTGACGACCCCGACGTATGGCTTAAAGCCACGGAAAATATCGATAATATTATCGAGTTTGTTTCCACACTGATTGAAAAGGGACACGCATACCCCACGAAGAACGGCGACGTGTACTTTGACGTGGCGTCCTTCCCCGGCTACGGCAAGCTTTCCAACCGCAACGTGGAAGACGCGCTCGACGGCGTGCGCGTGGATAACGACGACGAAAAGAAGAACGCGTACGATTTCGCCCTTTGGAAGAGTGCGAAAGAAGGGGAAATTTTTTGGGAGTCTCCTTGGGGCAAGGGCAGACCGGGCTGGCATATCGAGTGCTCGGCAATGAACCGTGCGGCGTTTGGGGAACAAATCGATATCCACGGCGGCGGAAGGGACTTGATTTTCCCGCACCACGAAAACGAAATCGCGCAAACGGAAGCGCTGACGGGCAAACAGTTTGTCAAATATTGGACGCATAACGGACTTATCAAGGTTAACGGTCAAAAGATGAGCAAATCGCTCGGCAACAGCTTGCTTTTGAACGAGCTTTTGGAAAAATATTCGGACGAAGCGGTAAAGTTTGCGCTGTTGCAAACGAATTACCGCAACGACATCAATATCACGGACGAACTTTTCCCCGAAGCGGAAAAGCATCTTTACGAATTCTATTCCACGCTTGCGCTTATCGATAAAGTAATGGATAAATTGCGTGGGAACGAGCTTTCGTTGGACGTGGACGCGGCGATAAAGGCGGCGGAAGCGGCGCAAAAGATAGACCATGAGTTCAACGCTTGTATGAGCGACGATTTCAATACGGCGCTTGCGCTTTCCAACCTGTTCGGTTATTTCAAAGATATGAAAAAACTGCTTGCGGACGGTAAATCGGATAGCTATTTTACGGCTTTAAGTATGGCGATACAACTCCGCAAGACGTACTCGCTTTTGGGTTTATTCCAAAAGAGCGCAATCGAATATACGGCTTGGTATGAAGAAAAGAACGTGGAGAAAATCCCTGCGGACGTAAAAGCGGTGGCGGAAGAACGCTGGGCGGCAAGAGCGGCGAAAGATTGGGCGAAGAGCGACGAACTTCGAAATAAGCTTGCGGAAATGGGCTATGCCGTAAAAGATAGCAAAACGGGCTACGAACTGACGAAAAATTGAGTGTGAACGCTTGACAAAAACAAGCCCCGAATATATAATGTAAGAGAAAATAAACGGATAGGTAACAATTATGAAAACGTATACAGGACAATCTTTGCGTGAGATGTATTTAAATTTTTTCAAAGACCGCGGACATAAAGTAATCCCGTCGGCGTCTTTGATACCCGAAAACGACCCTACGGTACTCTTTACGACGGCGGGTATGCATCCGCTCGTGCCCTATTTATTGGGGGAAAAGCACCCTGCGGGCAAACGCCTTACCGACGTGCAAAAATGCGTGCGTACGGGGGATATCGAAGACGTAGGCGACGAACGCCATTGTACGTTTTTCGAAATGCTCGGAAATTGGTCGCTCGGGGATTATTTCAAGGAAGAGATGATTCCTTGGAGCTATGAATTTTTAACGGGTGAAAACTATTTGGGTATCCCGTCGGACAAGCTTGCTGTAACGGTATTTGGCGGTGACGATACGTTGCCTCGTGATGACGA
>JAFTQI010000004.1 GCA_017462825.1 Clostridia bacterium
CCCGAAACGAGTGAAAAACCCGTGACGAGCGAAAATCCCGAAACGAGTGAAAATCCTGAAACTCCCGAAACAAGCGGAGAGGGCGAGAAAGAAGAGATTTATTATACGGTCAGTTTTAATTCCGATGGAGGAAGCGAAGTTGATTCAGTTAACGTTTTAGCGGGGGAGAAAGTTTCAAAACCGACCGACCCACAAAAATCGTCGAGTTCGTCGGAGTATGAATTTCTCTATTGGGAATACAACAGCAAAGAATGGGATTTTGACAACGACGTCGTGACGGAAAACGTTACGCTCGTAGCGAAGTGGAAGAGGGTAGATTCGTACACGCCCCCGTTCTTACCCAAGGATTGATGGCAAATGGCTGTCTTTGTTGGCTGTTAGCAATAAAAAAGAAATATTATATAAGGAGAAAAAATATGAGCAAAAAAAGACTTATTACGTGGTTGGCTTGTCTTACGTTGTCCTTGACGACAGTAGGCGGATTGGCAGCTTGCGGCGGTTCGTCGAAAGACGATTCCGAAAGCGTGACGAGTGAAAATGTCGGCACAAGCGAAACTCCCGGTACAAGTGAAACCCCGGGTACAAGCGAAACCCCCGGCACAAGTGAAACCCCGGGCACGAGTGAAAACCCTGGCACAAGCGAAACCCCGGGCACGAGCGAAACCCCGGGCACGAGTGAAACCCCTGGCACGAGTGAGGGAGGCGGAGAAGTACATACGCACGTTTACGTATCGCACGACGCGGTAGCTGCGGATTGTGAAAACGGCGGTAACGAAGCGTACTTCACCTGCGAAAGCTGCGATGAAGTTTTCGACGCGGAAAAGAACAAAATTGAGAAAATTCCTGCACTTGGCGCTTTAGGACACGAGTACGAATACGTAGAAGAAAAAGCGGGAACTTGCAGCACTGCGGGTACGGTTGCGCACTATATGTGTAAAAACGGTTGTGATAAACTGTTTGATTTGGAGTACAAGGAAATCACTTCGATTGAAGGGGAACTTGACGAGACGAATCACTCGTCGGCAATGCAGCTTGTAGCGCTTGCGCAACCTTCTAAAACGGCGTATAAAGTAGGTGAAGTATTTGACCCTACAGATATGTATGTTGCGTATAACTGCGAGAACTGCGACGGCGAAATTTTGGATAACCAGTATTTGACCTATACTTATGAAAACGGTGGTGACGCGTTTGCATTTGGCGACACGAAAGTAACGGTAAATTACAAGGGGTTGACTTTGGAAATTGCGGTTACGGTAGAGAAAGCACAAGCGGTTATTAGCGGAGTAGAAGCGGCTTATCAAACGACCTGCGGCGTTGCGCCTATGATTGAAGCGACTTCGAATTATCCCGATGCAGACGTTACGATTAAATATTTTGACGGCGAAACGGAAGTAGAAGCGTCGGCTTTTGTTGCAGGCAAGACGTACGTCGCGAAAGTATCCATTGCAACGACGGACGCAATGGTCGGAGATGAAAAGACGGCGGAAATCACTGTAGCACACAAACACGAATGGGTAGAAGATAAGAACGATTGGAAAAAACTCCTTTGCATTTGTGCATGTGGCGACCAAAAAGACGTTTATGTTATGAATTATCAGTCCCCGTATGTTGACGAGAACAATTTGGGCGTTGATCTTTCTAAATTCGTAGTAGGCGCGGAAAACGTTTCGGTGAAATCCGTAAAACAAATCGTTCGTATGAAGGACGGTTACGTAAGCGCGGCGGACGGCGACGTTGTCGACATCGAATACACGAACGAAGGTTTGGTATATACGTTTGCTGCGGATAAGTATGAAAAGACTTCTAGCGAAGGGGATTGGAAACCTTACATTTTGACTCTTGCGGTAGTCTATGAAGTTAACGGTATTGAATGCCCGATCGTTGTGGAAGCGAAATTGGTCGATAAACTGATTAAATCGGCGGAAGATTTGACTTTGCTTGCATACACGGGCAAGGCAACCTTAGATGAGGGCGGTACGGTAAACACGGGTTATTACGTATTGGCGGACGATATTAATGCAAGCGGTACGATTATCCCCGATACCACAATTGCTTGGCAAGAAGCGATTGGGTTCCGAGGCGTATTGGAAGGCAACGGTCATACGATTAGCGGACTTACCATCAGTTCGTGGAAAAACGGTTTGTTCGGCGCGCTTGGTCTTAATGCGAAGATTCAAAACGTAAACTTTACCAACGTTTCTATAGGCGAAGGTTCGTATATGTTCGCTTTGGTTATGAGAAAAGCGCAGCTCACGAACGTAAATATTGAGTTTAGCGTGGATACGCAAAGTACGTTGTTTGCTGATACGATGAACGCTTGCGTATTTAATGACGTGACCGTTAAAACGTGCGTAGGCGCATACTTATTCTGGAAGATTGATGACGCAGCGTCGACGGAACTCCCTGCAGGGATTACGCGTAACTATTATGCGCAATATACGGTAAGCTTTAATACGGACGGCGGCAACGCAATCGATCCTGTAGCGGTTACGGTAGGCGGAAAGGTTAAAAAACCCGCAAATCCCACTAAGGCTTCCGACGATAACTACGATTATACGTTTGCAGGTTGGTTCTATAACGGTGCGGAATTCAGCTTTGATACGGCGATTACGAGCGATATCGAGCTTGTAGCGCAATGGACGGCTACGGAAAGATTGGACGAAACCGAATTGATCGCAGCGGTAGCGGATGCAATCGCGGCATTGCCCGAAAACGTATCGATGCCCGCAGATTTCCGTTATCTTTCCGCGATAGCGAGCGCAAATGTAATGTATGGTGAGCTTTCCGATGACGGTAAAGCGCAGGTAAGCAACGCGTCGAAACTTGAAACGTTACTTGCGGCGAGCAAAGGCTACACGGTACTTTATACCCCCGATGCAGACGGCGTAAAGGCAATCCCTGCGGCTATGCACAATCCTAACCCTGCGGTTGGTGTGACGGGCGCGCTTGCTACGGATGAAGCGCAAGGCACGATTTTTACTTCTACGGCAGGCGAAAATGGTAAAGCGGCAATTCAATTTGTCAACTTCCCGTCCGTTGCTGGATACGATAAGATTTGTTTCTACGTGAGAAGTAGTGTCAGCGGTTATTTGTATATGGCTGACGACATCGCAAACGACGGTTGGGGCACAAATTGGGCGAATAACAGCGGCGCAATTCAGCAATATCCTATTACGAAAGATACTTGGACGTTGATCAGCTTAGACGTTTCTACGAATATTATTGCGGACGATTGGGCAATGAGCGTTTGGAATACCGAAATCATCAATCAAACGTTGGAAATCGGTGTAATTGTTGGTTGTAAAACGTCGGATGTACCTGTAGGAGAGAAGACGGAAGTTGCACTTGATTTTGGGGTAAAGACGGATAGCGGCGAAAGCAACGAATACGGCAAAGTTTATAATATTTCTCAAGAACAATACTATATCGATAACAACGATGCAAATACCATGGGTACGTTGCAAGCGAATAAACTTGCAAACGCATTACCCGCAGGCTATGACCATCTCGAGTTCTGGATTTACAATCCTACCGATACTGTTCAACAATTCTTCTTGGCGGGCGCAATAACTGCCGAGCCGGGTTGGGCTGATTCGACTGCGCCCAAGACGGACTTAGCGGCAAAAGCTTGGACGAAGGTTGAGATTGTTAACGCTGATATTGAGCTTAACAAGCAAGGTCAATGGTACGCGTATATGACTAATGCAAACGCGGCTGGTTGGCAAATTTCCACAATTTATGCAGTAAAAGCATAAAAGAAAAGTAATAAAAAGCGCGGTGGCTTGGGGCAATTTTTTGCCCCAAGCGATTGCCGCAATAATGGATTTTAATTGGGGTATAGGTGCATGATGGTTATGCCTATCATAAAACGGTATACAATAAGCAAAGACGGGATCATTGCTATCGATTTTACGCGTGGCGAGATCGCGGAAATTTTGCGCACAGGGCAAAGAGTTAACGAAGGCTCTACGCCGATGTTTTCCGTTAAATTAAGAAAAAGGACGGGGAAAACGAAAATCGTTTCGTCCGAGGAATGTACGTTTGTTGCTTTTGAAAAGAACGCCGCAGTTTATGCGTCGGAGTTTTTTGACGCGAAGGTTACGTTAAAACAAGAAAATAATGCTCTTCTTTGGCGCATCGACGTACAGAACAAAACGCAAGATTTGCTTGAATGGGTAGAGCTTATGTCCTTTACCGTTGCAGGGAAGTTGAAAGACGAGCCCGCAGGGCAAGGGGAAATCGTGTATCCTTACAACGAAGGCTGCAAGATAACGAATATGGCGTATAGAGAAAGTATGCCATTCCGTTTTGCTGAGCCCGATTATCCGAGTAAAAATTCTTATGGTATCTTCCCGAATATGATTTTTGCGCAGTTTATTGCTTACGTAAGTGAAAATGGCGGCGTGTATTTGGGTATGCACGATGAAGAAAGAACGACAAAAAACATTGATTTTTGCTATCATAATGGCAATATTAAGCTTTTTATGCGTGCTTTTTGCGACGTGGATTACGGCGAAAACTATTCCATGCCGTTTGACTCGGTAATGCAAATTTTTGACGGGGATTGGCATGGCGCGGGGGATATTTACTATGCTTGGTTTAGCAAGCATTTGCCCAATAGCTTGAAAAAGATATCGGAAAATGCCGCATTGCCTTCGTGGTATGAAGAATCTCCGCTTGTGGTAGCCTATCCGCTTCTTGGAAGACACGATACGGATATGTCCAATAACGGTTTGTATCCCTACAAAAACGCGTTTCCGTTTTTAGATGAGCTTTCAAAAGCGACGGAAAGCAAGGTGATGGCGCTTCTCATGCATTGGGAAGGCACGGCACCTTGGGCGCCTCCCTACGTTTGGCCGCCTTACGGTGGAGAATACGAATTCGGCGCGTTTGTAAATGAAGCGCACGAAAAGAATATGCTCGTCGGGCTTTATTGCAGCGGTATGGGTTGGACGCAACAAAGCAATATCAATTTGGAATATCATTGTGAAGAGAAATTTGAAAGTTTAGGCATCAAAAATTACCTTTGCGCAAATTCGGACGGCGAGATCGCGAGTACGATTTGTACGGCGCAAAGAAAGGGCTATGATTTTTGTCCGAGCAGCGACGGAGCGAAGAAAATTTTTAAAGACGAATTTGAAAAGCTTTGTCAGAGCGGTATCGATTACGTACAAGCGCTTGACCAAAACCATGGCGGCGGGAGTTATTTTTGTTACAGCGACAAACACGGTCACACGCCTGCGCCAGGTAAATGGCAACAAATGGAAACCAATAAACTTTTAGCGTCGATTGAAAGAAAGAATGTCTTATTCGGTTGTGAATCGGCGGCGGCAGAGCCATTCTTGGCACAGTTGCCTTTCAGTGACAACCGATTTGAATTGAATTATTATCTTGGAACACCTATTCCCGTTTATTCTTATCTTTACCACGAATACGTGAACAATTTCATGGGCAATCAAATTTGCGCCATGCTTGAAAAGACGGCTAACAATTTCACCTTCCGTTTGGCATATTCCTTTACGGCGGGTGATATGTTGACTGTAGTACTTAGCGGCGACGGGAATTTAAAATATGCTTGGTGCGACTATGTAGAACCGAAAGATAAGAACGTACCAAAAAATACCGCGCTTCCGTTCATTAAAGAGTTGAATGCTTGGAGAAGGGTGGGCGGTAAGAGTTTTCTGCACTTTGGGAAAATGATTCCGCCCGTAGAGGTCGACTGTACGCAAGAGAAATTCTTATTAGAAGACCAAAAAACCTATTTATATGCCGATTCGGTACTTTCGGCGGCGTATGAATATAACGGGGAGAAAGTGCAATTCCTTGTGAACTATAATGAGAAACCCGTTTCGGTCAAGTTTGACCAAAAATACGACGTGTATCTTAGCAGTGATTTGAAAAAGCTTCATGACATGGTAGACTGTATAACGGTTGCGCCGTTGTCAGTTGTAATGATGAAGTTATAAAGGTAAAAAGTTATGAGAAAAGGTAGAATTACAATCCCTACGGATGAAAATTACGTGGAAGGAACGAAGAAAATAGCGGATTTATGGGGCGCGGACGCAGTGCGCGATTGCGACGGCGTGAAACTCCCGAAAAATCCGAAAGAGATTGCGGATAAGGTCTACAACGTATACTTTGTAGACCGCGGCAATCACGAATGGGCGGCAAACAATCCTGACGAATGGCAGCATATGTTTATTATGACTCCGTTCATCACCGCGACGGAAAACATCCTTCGTGTGCATTTAATGGACACGTTTTACGCCGAACAGCTTAAACCTGACTTTTCGCCCGAAGCGGTCAAATATATCGAAGTTATAGACAGAACTACGGGGCAGGTATGCGAGAAATGGTCGATTGATGAGGAAAAAGGCGACGTAATTATTACGGGTGCAACGCCTTTTCATCAGTACACGGTGGCATTTTTGGGGATTTCCTTGTGGCATCCCGTACATATGTACAACTATATCACGAATAATTGGGACGAGCCGCATCATATCATGTATGATCCATATTATCCCAAGACGAAAAAGTTTATTCGTGAAAACTTACAGCGTTGGTGTGATGAAAATCCTGAATGCAACGTAATTCGATTCACGACCTTTTTATATATGTTCTCGCTCGTATTCAATCAATACGGCAAAGAGCGGAACGTGGATTGGTTTGGCTACAATATGGCGGTAAGCCCGCGTATGCTCCAGGATTTTGAAAAACAGTACGGTTACAAAATGCGCGCGGAATATCTCGTGGACGCGGGCTATTACAACCAAACGCACCGAATTCCGAGCAAAGAATATAAGGATTGGATGGAGTTTGTCGAAAGCTTCGTTGTCGAAACGGTCAAGGATTTGGTGAAAATCACCCACGATAACGGCAAGGAAGCGATGATGTTCCTTGGTGATTGCTGGATCGGGGCGGAAATCTTTGGCGAGAGATATAAGGAATTGGGTTTGGACGCGCTTGTAGGTAGTGTGGGCGGCGGCGTTACGGTGCGTATGCTTTCCGACGTGGAAGGGGTGAAATATAAGGAAGGGCGTTTCTTGCCTTACTTTTTTCCCGATACCTTCTTTGATGGAAACGAAGACAACGCGGTGGCGGAGTTGAACAATAACTGGATTACGGCGCGTAGAGCAATGATGAGAAATCCGCTTGATAGAATTGGGTTTGGCGGATATTTGGAATTGGCAGCGAAATTCCCGAAATTCATCGAACGGGCGGGGCAGGTATGCGACGAATTCCGTTATATTTATGATACGGTGAAAACGCAAACGCCTAAAAACTTTGCGAAAGTAGCGGTTTTGAATGTTTGGGGTAAAAAACGTAGTTGGATGTGCAATATGACCGCGCACGAGCTTTGGTATCAGCAAAGTTATTCCTATCAAGGTATTTACGAAGCGCTTTCGGGTTTACCCGTAGAAGTTTCGTTTATCAATTTCGACGACGTGAAAGCGGACAAACTTGACGAATTCGACGTAGTAATCAACGCGGGCGACGCGGGTACGGCTTGGAGCGGCGGCGAATATTGGGCGGACGAAGAAATCGTCACGAAGGTGCGGAAATTTGTCTATAACGGCGGCGGTTTTATTGGGGTTGGCGAGCCTACGGCTTTGCAAAGAAACGGCAAGTTCTTCCAGCTTTCCGATATACTCGGCGTAGATAAGGAATGCGGTATTTCACTCGGCGAGGACAAATATAACATCGAAAAACACTACGAACATTTCATTTTGGACGGCATTCAAAGCCCAGTCGATTACGGCGAAGACAAGAAAAATATTTTTGCGCTCGACGGTGCGAACGTTGTAGATATCGTATTCTCGGATAGGTTCACAAGAAAGGTTAACGTCGGTGAAGTGAAGATGGCGACGAATGCTTATGGCAGAGGTAGAAGTTTTTATATCACGGGATTGCCTTACTCGGCGGAGAATGCGAAGCTTCTATATCGCGCGATTCTTTGGACGGCGGGGAAGGAGGATATGGATAAGAAATCTTATTGTATGAATCCGCTCACTGAAGCCCATTTCTATGGGGACAGGTATGCGATTACTAACAATACGAGCGTAGAACAGACGACCGTTTTCTTCGATATAAACGGCAATTCGCAAACGGTTTTCTTAAAGCCGTACGAGATTAAGTGGGTTAAAGAATAAAAATGGGCATTGACAAGAACGACGTGCCGGCAAGCAGCCAGGTGCAAAAGCGAAACTATATAGGTTTTTCAAACAACGGTGGTAAGGTAAACGTATTGTTTATCGGTAATTCCATTACGCGACACGAGCCGAAACCTGAAATCGGTTGGAAAAACGACTGGGGAATGGCTGCGTCGAGCCGTGAAAACGATTACGTACACGTAACGGTAAGCTTACTTGAAAAGAAATTCGGTAAGGTCAATTACTGTATCGCGAACTGTGGGGAATGGGAACTGCATTATTATCAAGACGAACGGATTTTCGATTGGTCGGAAGCGCGGGATTTCCAAGCGGACGTGGTTGTGATTCGTATTGGTGAAAACATTTGGCAAGCAAAAGAAAAGTTTAAGGCTCATCCCATAGCTCCGCATTATGCGAAAATGGTTGATTATTTTTGCTCAAACCCCAACGCAAAAGTTGTATTGACCGATTTGTTTTGGCGCAATGAAGAGATTGATAGCGCGATTCGCGCCGTGGCGAAGGAAAAAAACTATCCGCTCGTTTCCTTGAACGATCTTGGGGAATGCGACGAGAATATGGCAATAGGGCAATTTTGGCACGAAGGGGTCGCCATTCATCCCAACGATCAAGGTATGCGGAAAATTGCGGAACGGATCGTGGAAAAAATTTTATAACGCGTGTATAACAAAAAAGTCTCAGCGTACCCCGTTGAGACTTTTTTGTTCGTTTTGGATAAGAAAAAAATAAAAACTGTCGTTTCTATTTGTCTTGGCGGACTGTATGAACGTTTTGCGACGATTAAAGACAAGAAAGCCACGCCGAGCGGCGTGGCTTTTGCTAATGTTTAATAAACTTCATAAGTTCAAAATTTGTTTTTTCAAATTTTCAAATTCTTCCTGCGTAATAATATTATTATCTAAAAGTTCTTTAAGCTTTTTTAATTCGTCTAAATTATTAGAAAGAGAAATATTATTTTGCTTATTTTCATTACATTGAAGGCTGGGTAAACATGCAATTATAATTACGGAAAGCAATCCCAATAAAAGTCCTAAAAACGCCCAAAGCATTTCAGATCTATTTCTATTTGCGGCAAGAGCTGCACAAACAATTATGGAAAACAAGCGAAGAATTATAAATACAATCATATACGTATCACCATTTAGTTTGAAATATTATAACACTAATTTTAGTGTATGTAAAATAAAAACACGGTGTTTAGTGTAAAATAATATTATGAAAACGTTTGGGGAAAATTTGAAATACTTTCGCGTATTAAATAAGTTCAGTTAAAAGGAATTTGCGTTGAAAATGCAAACGACGCAGCAACGCGTGAGTGAATGGGAGTGCGATAGGGTAGAGCCCTCATTATATAATATAATAAAAATTCTAAAGATTTTTGGTATTACTTTTGAAGAACTTGTAGAAGGAATGAATGAAAAATAAAGATCGCTCGAATGCTCGATGCGGTCTTTTTTTATAAAGACAATATTTACCCAAAACAATGGGGCAGGTATAAGATGAAAAGCAGTAGCGTTGGTGAAGATATATGCCTTCGTCTTATAAAAAATTAAAAAACGAAGTTTTTTTATTCGCCGTTTGTTTGACAGCGTAGAGTAGAATGTGCTATAATCATAAAAATAGATTGTTTTGCAACAAAAAATCGAAAAAATCAATGAGATTTGGAGAAAAGTTATGGCAGTGGATTACGTTATTTTAGCGTTATATGCGCTGGGAATGGTTGGGATTGCTTTTTACACGCGCAATCGGTCAGGCTCGGTTAAAGACTTTTTGTTGGCGGGTAAGAACGGTTTAAACGGTTGGATGAGCGCATTTGCGTATGGGACGACTTACTTTTCCGCCGTTATTTTTATCGGTTATGCGGGAAAATTCGGCGCGCAATACGGCTTGGCGTCCATTTGGATTGGGGTAGGAAACGCGATTCTGGGTTCGCTGATTGCGTGGTTGGTTTTGGCAAAACGCACAAAGAGAATGACGACTCGTCTTTCGGCAAAGACAATGCCCGAGTTCTTCGAAAAACGCTACAATAGCCAAAAACTGAAATTGGCCTCTGCGGTCATTATCTTTCTCTTTTTGATTCCGTATTCGGCGTCCGTATACAACGGATTAAGCTCTCTTTTCCGTACCGTATTCGATATCCCGGGTTGGACGGTTATGGTCGCGCTTGCGGCGCTTACCGCGCTGTATTTGTTCTTCGGCGGGTATTTCGCAACGGCGCTTTCCGATTTCATTCAAGGGATTATTATGATTGTCGGCGTAGTCGCGATGGTCATTTGTTTTATGAATCACGACAGTATTAGCTGGAACTTGTCCAAATTGACGAGCAGCGACGAGCTTAGTTGGTTTACTTTCTCAAGTGCGAATAAAGGACTGTACGGCAATACCGTGTCCTTGCTCTCACTTATTTTCCTTACTTCGTTTGGTGTATGGGCGTTGCCGCAAACGGTACATAAATACTATGCAGTCCGTGATGATAAAGCGATTATGCAGGGTACGGTTGTAAGCACCTTATTTGCATTGATTATCGGTTTTGGCGCGTATTTTACGGGCGCGCTGTCCGCGTTTTTCCCTGAAATCGCGGGCGTGGGTTCGGATAATATCGTGCCGCATATGATGAATATTGTAATTCCGACGGGATTGACAGGCTTGATTGCCGTGCTGATTTTATCGGCGAGTATGTCTACGCTTTCGTCCGTTTCGTTGGCGTCCGCGTCCGTTATTGCCGTCGATATTTATAAGGGCAGCGTGAAAAAGGACGCGTCCGATAAAAAAGTTAATTGGGTGATGAAATCCCTTTGTTTAGTATTCGTTGCGATTTCCGTTGTCTTAGCGATTTTGAACGAGAAATACAAAATCTCGGCGATTGCCTACTTGATGGGCTTGAGCTGGGGGACTTTGGCAGGCTGCTTTATGGGTCCGTACGTACTCGGCGTGCTTTGGAAAAAGGTGACCCGCCCAGCGGTATGGACTTCAATCATCGGCTCGCTTGTGTTGACGGTTGCGTTGATTTTTGTGTTCGGTTACGATATTAACGGTTGGTCCTGCTCGTTCGGAGTGGTATTAAAATCGGGGATTGGTTGTTCGCCCATGATCGGCGTGATTTGTATGGCTTACTCGCTGATTTCGACGGCGATCGTGAGCTTGTGTACGAAAGCGCCCGATAAAGAAACGATTGACGCGGCGTTTGAAGAAAAGACGGAAGAAGAAAAGGAAATAGTGGAAGCATGATTTGGTCGAAAGAAGAAACGCTCTCTCGGGCGGAGATGGAAAAATTACAGCTTACGCGCTTGCAAGAAACAGTCGCGCGTGTGTACGAGAAAGTGCCGTATTACCGCGCAAAAATGGACGAAATGGGGGTAAAACCGCAGGATATTCAATCGCTTGCGGATTTGCAAAAACTCCCGTTTACGACCAAGCAAGATATGCGCGATACCTATCCGTTCGGACTTTTTGCCGTACCGCAAGACGAGCTTGTTAGAATCCATGCGAGCTCGGGTACGACAGGGAAACCGACGGTCGTAGGGTACACGCGCGGGGATTTGGAAACGTGGACGGACTGTGTTGCGCGTATTGCTTGTATGGGCGGCGCGACGGAAAAAGACGTAGCGCAAATTTGCTTTGGCTACGGTATGTTTACGGGTGCGTTGGGGTTGCATTACGGCTTGGAAAAAATCGGTGCGGCGATTGTGCCTTCGTCTACGGGGAATTCCGAAAAACAGCTTATGTATATGAAAGATTTCCACACGTCTTTGCTCGTTGCAACGCCGTCATACGCGTTGCGGCTTGCGGAAGTGGCAAGAGAATTGGGAATAGAGCCACAACGTGATTTAGGGGTAAAAATCGCGCTTGTCGGGAGCGAATTGCTCACGGACGCAATGCGCGAAGAAATGCACCTTGCTTGGGGGCGCGACGTAAAAATTACGTCAAATTATGGTATGAGTGAGTTGATGGGGCCTGGTGTTTCGGGGGAATGTTTAGAACATTGCGGTATGCACATCAACGAGGACTATTTTATTCCCGAAATTATCGATAGCAATACGGGAGAGGTTCTTCCCGTCGGTGAAAAGGGCGAGCTTGTTATCACGTGTATCAAAAAGGAAGGCTTGCCGTTGATTCGGTATCGTACGAAAGACGTTACGCGGCTTTTCTACGAGCCTTGCGCTTGCGGAAGAACGACCTGCCGTATGGAAAACCTTTCGGGCAGAAGCGACGATATGCTCAAGATTCGCGGGGTAAACGTTTTCCCCGGTCAAATTGAAGAAGTGGTTTTGTCTGTACCCGAGCTTGGTCCGCACTATGAAATCGTGGTCGAGAGAGAGGGCTATACAGATAAATTGACCGTTCGCGTCGAACTCAACAAGGAAACGGACTCGTTTGCTGAGCTGCAACGCATTGAGGCGACGACCAGAAATAAACTCAAAGTTGTGCTTGGTTTGGACGCAAAGATTCGTTTGGAATCGCCGAATACCTTGCAACGCTTTGAAGGCAAGGCGAAACGAATCAAGGATTTACGCAACGTAAAATAAGGAGTGGATTATGGTAACGAAACAAATATCGGTATTTATAGAAAATCGCAAGGGTCGGCTTGGGCACGTTTTGGACGTACTCAAAGAAAAGGACGTGAATATTTTATCCATGAGCCTTGCGGACACGGCGGAATACGGGCTTTTGCGTATTCTTTCCGATAAGCCCGCTTTGGGAAAGGAAACTCTTTCCGCAGCAGGCTTTTCCTGTATGCTGACGGACGTATTTATCTTAAAAATTCCCCATACGCCTGGTAGCTTGCAAAAGATCTTACGCGTCGTTTCAGACGAGGAATTGAACGTTGAATATATGTACGGACTGTCCGTGGCAGGCGAGGACGCGTCGATTGTTATCAAGACTTCGGATTTAGAGAAAGCGGACGAGGTTTTTGCCCGTCACGGTATAGAAACACTTTCCTATCAAATATTATAAAATACAAAACGCACCCAAACGGGTGCGTTTTCATATAATAGAATATGAGCATTATCGGATATAATAGGGAAGCCGCCGTTGAATACGCGCGGCGTTGGGCGTTTGGGCGTAATCCGCGCTATTACGATTTCAGCGGTATCGGCGGCGATTGTACGAACTTTGCTTCACAATGCTTGTTTGCGGGGGTTGGCGTAATGAATTTTACGCCCGACGTCGGTTGGTATTATCGCTCGGAAAACGACCGCGCGGCAGCGTGGACGGGCGTGGAGTATTTCTACCGTTTTCTCATGCAAAACACGGTTTCTCCGATTGGTACGGGCAATGGCCCGTTTGCCGAAGAACAGCCGATTGACCAGTTACAAATCGGGGACTTCGTGCAATTCGGGCGGGAAACGGGGGATTTTTACCATACGCCGATTATCGTGGGGTTTTCAAACGGCGAACCCTTGCTCGCCGCGCACTCGTACGATGGATATAATAGGCGGCTTTCATCGTATCGTTACGAGCGGATTCGCGGTATTCATATTCTCGGCGCTAGAACGGAATGAGGCTACCGTGTGCGCGTTGAAATGATAAAAAAGCTGTTGTTTTATGATATTTTCATAATGGATAAGTAGATTTTTTGAAAGATTTAGCGGCTTGCTTCGCGCAAACTTTAAAAATTTTATTGCCACGCTGCAAAAATAAAAATTCAATAGCGTCAAATTTATTTTTCTTGGAAGATTAAAATTCACAAAACTCACATTTTTTTGTGAAAAAATAACATTGCAAAAAATATGGCGCAATTTTTTGTTTGGAGGTTGCGTTTTTTGCAGTTTTTTGTTATAATGGGAAAGTAGGATAAGGGGAAAGATAGCAGATCAAGGTGAGAATACGTGAGGCCGCTTATGAGATACTGTCGAAATGAAAGAAATCTTGCGAAAAAATACGTTTTTTCCGCACGCAAAACTTTCACGATTTCTTCGCTTGTAAAGACGAAGAACGGTCTTTATCGCGCAAAAATAGCATAATTAGGTGGAGTGCAACCTCGTTGCGCTCCATTATTTTTTGAGTATCAACAAAGTTTAGGAGAAAGAAAATGGTAAAAGTCGGTATTTTAATGGGAAGCAAGTCGGATTTCGACGTGGTAAAGCCTGCGGTGGCAGTTTTGAAAAAGTTTGGCGTAGAGACGGAAGTACGCGTAATTTCCGCACACCGTACGCCTGTTGAAGCGCACGAATACGCAGCGAGCGCGAAAGAACGCGGGATCGAAGTGTTGATTTGCGCGGCGGGAAAAGCGGCGCACTTGGGCGGCGTAGTGGCGGCGTTTACAACGTTGCCCGTCATCGGTTTGCCCGTTAAAACGGATATGATGGGGGGCTTGGACAGCCTTTTATCCATCGTGCAAATGCCCTCGGGTATTCCCGTTGCGACGGTGGGCGTAAACGGCGGTGAAAACGCGGGGCTTTTGGCACTCCAAATGCTCGGCATTAAATATTCTGAAATTTCGGACAAGCTTTCACAATACAAAGAAGCAATGAAAGCAAAGATTAATGCGGATGACGCGGCTTTGCAGGAAATGTTATAATCAAACGAAAAAAATTTAACAAAATAGGAGAATATCATGGAAAAAAAAGCACAACTCTACGAAGGAAAAGCAAAAAAGGTCTTTGCGACCGCAGATGAAAACCTTGTTATCGTATCTTATAAAGACGACGCGACTGCATTTAACGGTCTTAAAAAAGGCACGATAGAAGGGAAGGGCGTTATTAACAACAAGATGAGCAATTTCTTAATGCAAATTTTGGAAAAGGAAGGGGTAAAAACCCATTACGTGGAAGAACTTTCCGATCGTGAAACGGTGGTAAAGAAAGTAAAGATTCTTCCTTTGGAAGTAATCATTCGTAATATTTCCGCGGGCTCGTTTGCAAAGCATTACGGCGTAGCGGAAGGAATTGTTTTCGACGAACCCACGATCGAGTTTTCTTATAAAAACGACGATTTGGGCGATCCGCTTTTGAACGAATACCACGCGCTTGCGTTGAAGATTGCAACGAAAGAGGAAATCGCGCTTGTCAAATCCATGGCGTTCAAAATCAATGAAGTTTTGAAAGAGTATTTCAAGAAACTCAACGTTACGCTCGTTGATTTCAAAATCGAATTCGGTAAAACGGCTGACGGTACTATTGTACTCGCGGACGAAATTTCCCCTGATACCTGCCGTTTTTGGGATTCCACGACGGGCGAAAAATTGGATAAAGACCGTTTCCGCCGTGACCTTGGCGGCGTAGAAGGCGCTTATCAGGAAATGATGAGAAGACTCATGGGGGCATAATCCATGGCGGTATTCGGTATTTTTGGCACGGAAACGGCGAACGTCGCGTCCAGCGTCTACTACGGCTTGTATTCTTTACAGCACCGCGGTCAGGCGTCTTGCGGTATCGTCGTTAACGATGACGGCGTGTTCCACGCATATAAGGACTCGGGTATCGTCAACGAGGTGTTCACGCCGACGATTTTAAAATCGTTAGGTATGGGGCAGTTGGCGGTTGGAAACGTGCGTTACGGTACTGCGGACACGAAAGACAGAATTAACGCCGAGCCGATCGTTGTCAATCATAGCAAGGGTAAAATGGCGATTTCCTTTGACGGAAAACTTGTCAACGGGATTGCGTTAAAGCGGGAAATGGAGCTGCAAGGCTCGATCTTCCATACGGGCAACGATGCAGAAATCATTTCCGCGGTAATCATTAAGGAACGAATTCAATCTGGGTCGATGGAAGAAGCGGTTTGTCGGGCAATGACCAAGCTCAAAGGCGCTTATTCCCTCTTGATTATGTCGCCGCAAAAGCTTATCGCGGCGCGGGATATTCACGGTATGCATCCCCTGTGCTTTGGTCAACGTGACGACGGCGAGTACGTCGTTTCGAGTGAAACGTGCGCGCTTAACGCGGTCGGGGCAACCCTCGTGCGTGATATAGAAGCAGGAGAAATCGTAGTGTTTTCCAAGGAAGGCGTGCGCTCGATTACGGAGCATTGCGGAGAGGAAGAACGGCTTTGCGTTTTTGAATATCTCTATACCGCGCGCCCCGACTCGGTGATTGCGGATTGTTCGGTACATTTGGCCCGTAAGCGTGCAGGCGCGTTTTTAGCAAAAGCCCATCCCGTAGAAGCGGACGTTGTTATCGGCGCGCCCGATTCAGGGATTGACGCAGCGATAGGGTACGCGGAAGCGTCGGGGATTCCTTACGGCTTAGGTCTTATCAAAAATAAATACATCGGCAGAACGTTCATCGACCCCGGTCAAAACGTTCGTGAAGACAAAGTAAAAATCAAGCTCAACCCTGTAAAAGAAACAGTAGCGGGCAAGCGCGTAGTGCTCGTAGACGATTCCATTGTCCGCGGCACGACAATGATTCGGGTGGTCAAGCTTTTGCGTGACGCGGGCGCAAGGGAAATCCACATTCGCTCGTCCGCGCCCGAGTTTTTAAATCCCTGCTATTACGGGACAGACATCGGTTCGCGCGCGGAATTGATTGCGTGCAAGTATACCCCCCAAGAAATGGCACAGCTTTTTGGCGCGGATTCGGTTGGATTCTTGCCTTTAGAAGCGGCATTCCGACTCGGTGATTCGGGTAAGTGCAAAGGCTACTGCGCAGCGTGCTTTAACGGACAATATCCCACGGAGATTCCCACCGAAAGCGGCGAAAGCAAATACGATCATAAAATTTCCGAAAATAAAAATTAAACGATAGAAAATGGAGTAGATAAAATGGCAATTTCTTATAAGGACAGCGGCGTAGACGTAACGAGAGGCTATAAAGCCGTAGAACTCATGAAAAAACACGTAAAATCCACCTATGATAACAACGTAATCGGGGATTTGGGCTCGTTTGGCGGTTTCTATTCGATCGCAGGCGAAAAGATGGAAGAACCTGTGCTTGTAGCCGGTACGGACGGCGTAGGCACGAAACTCAAATACGCGTTCTTGCTTGAAAAACACGATACCATCGGTATCGACGCGGTCGCTATGTGCGTAAACGACATCGTTTGTCAAGGCGCAAAACCGTTGTTTTTCTTGGACTACTACGCTTGCGGTAGACTTTATCCGGAGGCGGAAGCGGACGTTGTAAAAGGGATCGCGGACGGTTGTAGACAAGCGGGCTGCGCGCTCATCGGCGGTGAAACGGCGGAAATGCCCGGTTTTTATCCCGACGGCGAATACGACTTGGCTGGCTTTGCGGTCGGTATCGTCGACAAGAAAAAAGTTATCAACGGTAAGAGTATCGTTCCCGGCGACGTGCTTATTGGTTTGAAATCGACGGGGGTACACTCCAACGGGTATTCGCTTGTTAGAAAACTTTTCGGCGACAGCGACAAAGCGGCATTGGAAGCGTACGATGAAGAACTTGGCGCGAGTGCGGCGGAAGTGCTTTTGAAACCCACGCGTATTTACGTTAAGAGCATCCTTTCCTTGATTGAAAAAGTGGAAGTCAAGGGGATTGCGCACATTACGGGCGGCGGTTTTATTGAAAATATTCCTAGAATCTTGCCTGAAGGCGTTGCGGCGGAAATCGAAAAGAATTCCTACGAAGTTCCCCCTGTATTCAAAGTAATGCAAAAACGCGCGGGGATCACCGACGAACAAATTTACAATACGTTTAATATGGGGATCGGTATGATCGTATGCGTTTCGCCTGAGAACGTAGAAGCGGCGATGGAATCTCTCAAAGCAACGGGCGAAGACGTGGTTGTAGTAGGTAAGACCGTTGCTGGAAAGGGCGTAATCTTAAAATGAAGAAAATAGCAGTATTCGCATCGGGCGGCGGCACGGATTTTCAATCGGTGATTGACGCTAACGAGCGCGCGAAATTTTGCGAAATCGCGTACTTGGTAGCCTCAAAATCCGGTATCGGCGCGATTGAGCGCGCAAAAAAACACGGTATCGAACCCCTTGTGTACGAAAAAGAAAGGTATGCGGATAAAGCCGCGTTTTATCGACACGTTGCGGACGTTTTAAAGGCGTCGGGTGTGGAATATATTGTTTTGGCGGGTTGGCTTTTGGTAATTCCTGAAGACTTTATAAACGAGTTTGAA
The DNA here is from genome assembly GCA_017462825.1 of Clostridia bacterium. Next base: position 18,201 of record JAFTQI010000004.1, read on the forward strand.
GATAGAATTATCAATATCCATCCCTCGCTTATTCCGTCCTTTTGCGGTATGGGTTATTATGGTTTGCGCGTGCACGAAGCGGCGATTGCGCACGGAGTGAAATTAAGCGGCGCAACGGTGCATTTCGTTTCCGCGGAAGTAGACGGCGGCGCAATTTTGATGCAACGGGCAGTTCCCGTCGAGCCTGACGATACGCCTGAAATTTTGCAGCAAAGAGTCTTAAAAATAGAGCATCAAATGCTCCCTGAGTGCGTAAAACTTCTCTGCGAGGGGAAAGTTTGCAAAGAGGGTCGCAAAGTGAGAATTTTACAATAAACGGAGAAGAATATGAACGTTTTAGTGATCGGAAACGGCGGTAGAGAACACGCGGTAATTCAAGCGTTAAAAAAATCGCCGAAAGTAACAAAAATTTACGCTATGAAAGGAAACGCGGGGATCGCGCAAGACGCGGAGCTCGTTAACGTGGACTATTGCAACGTAAAAGCGGTCGGCGATTGGGTCGATGAAAAAGGGGATATCGATTTTACCGTCGTCACCCCCGACGATCCGTTGGCTTTGGGACTTGTGGATGAATTAGAAAGCCGCGGACATCGCGCTTTCGGTCCGAGAAAGAACGCCGCGATCATTGAGGCGAGCAAGGCTTTTTCCAAGGAGCTTATGAAAAAGTACTCTATTCCAACGGCGAGCTATGAAACGTTCGATGATTACGCGCTTGCAACGGAATACGTGAAAAAATGTAATATTCCCGTCGTTTTAAAAGCGGATGGGCTTGCGCTTGGTAAGGGCGTGTTGATTTGTAAAACGCGTGAAGAAGCATTGCAAGGGCTTGCGGAAATGATGCTCGATCAAAAATTCGGCTCGGCGGGCAGTAAGGTCGTTGTGGAAGAATTTTTGGAGGGTCCGGAAGTTTCCTGCCTTGCTTTCACCGACGGTAAGACGATAAAACCGATGATTACGAGTTGCGACCATAAACGCGCGCTCGACAATGACGAGGGCTTGAATACGGGCGGTATGGGCACGTTTTCTCCCGCTCCCTTCTTCGGGGAAAAGTCGGCGAAAGAAGTCATGGAAAAGATTATGCAGCCTACCGTGTCCGCAATGAACGCGGAGGGCAGACCTTTCAAAGGTGTGCTGTATTTCGGGCTCATGAAAACGAAAGACGGCTATAAAGTGATTGAATACAACGCCCGTTTCGGCGATCCGGAAACACAGGTAATTTTGCCGATGTTAAAAACCGATCTTTTAGAGATTTTCGAAGCGATAGTGGACGAGCGGTTGGACGAAGTGGAAATAGAATGGGAAAAGGGCGCATGCGTATGCTTGGTGCTCGCAAGCGGCGGTTATCCCGAAAAATATGAAAAGGGCAAGGAAATCAGCATCGGGAATTTAGATAAAGACGTGATTCTTTGCCACGCCGGTACGGCGGAAAAGGGCGGCAAACTCGTCACGAGCGGCGGCAGAGTACTCGGCGTTTGCGCAAAAGGCGAAGATATCGAAGCCGCAAGAAAAAAGGTTTATGTAAATGCGGAAAAAATCCGTTTTGACGGTATGTACTATCGTAAGGATATCGGTATTAAATATAGAGAAATTGCAAAGGAATAAAGCGGTATGATTTATAGAATTTTTGTAGAGAAGAAAGACAACGTACAAGCAAGAAAGGAAGCGTCGGACATAAAAACGCTGCTCAATATTCAAACGGAAGATTTTCGCTTGGTTTTGCGTTATGACGTTGAGGGTTTGACGGAAGAAGAATTGAATGCGGCGATTCCGTCCGTGTTCTCCGAGCCGCCCGTAGATTACGTATATTTGGAAAACTTAGAAATTCCGAACGGTTACAAGGCGTTTGCGGTTAGCTATTTAACGGGTCAGTACGATCAAAGAGCTGACAGCGCGGCGCAATGCGTACAGCTTTTGACGAGAAAAGCCCGTCCGCTTGTGAAATGTGCAAAAATCTATATGGTCAAGGGTGTGACGGACGAAGAACTTGTCGCGATTAAAAAGCATATCATCAACCCCGTCGAAAGCGAAGAAGTGGGCTTTGAAAAGCCTGAAACGCTCGTGAGAGTAGCGGCGGAAGGCGCGCCCGTAGCCGACGTAGACGGCTTTATCGAAATGTCGAACGAAGAAATCACGGCGTATCATAAAAACGTCGGCTTTGCCATGAGCGCACTCGATTTGGCGTTCGTTCGCGACTATTTTAAGGACGAAAAACGTAATCCGACGGAAACGGAACTCAAAGTAATCGATACCTATTGGTCGGACCACTGCCGCCATACGACGTTTGCGACTGAGTTGAAAAATATAAAAATCACTTCCAAAAATACGGGTATTCAAAAGGCGTACCATCTTTATGAAGAACTTTATCAAGAGCTTAACGGCGCGCGCCCCGATAAATATCCTTGTCTTATGGATTTAGCGACGATTGCCGCGAAAAAACTCAAAAAAGACGGTATCCTTGATAACCTGGATATTTCCGATGAAATCAACGCTTGCTCCATTCAAATCGAAGCGGAGCTTGACGGTAAGAAAGAACAATATCTTGTTATGTTCAAGAACGAAACGCACAACCACCCGACGGAAATCGAGCCGTTCGGCGGCGCGGCGACTTGTCTTGGCGGCGCGATTCGCGATCCTTTGAGCGGCAGAACGTACGTATATCAAGCGATGCGTGTAACGGGTGCGTCCGATCCTAGGGAAAGCTTGGAGGATACGCTTAAGGGCAAGCTTCCCCAACGCGCAATCACCCAACGTGCGGCGGCGGGATTCTCGTCATACGGCAACCAAATCGGTCTTGCAACGGGTATTGTAGACGAAGTCTACCACGAAGGCTATAAAGCAAAACGCTTGGAAACGGGCTTCGTTGTCGCAGGCGCGAGAAAGGAAATGGTCTATCGCGAAGCACCCAAAGCAGGAGACGTTATCGTCCTTCTTGGCGGTGAAACAGGTCGCGACGGTTGCGGCGGTGCGACAGGCTCGTCCAAAGCGCACGATTCCCACTCGGTTGAAACCTGCGGTGCGGAAGTGCAAAAGGGTAACGCTTTAACGGAAAGAAAATTGCAGCGTTTGTTCTTGAATAAGGAAGCAACGCGTAAAATTAAAAAATGTAACGACTTCGGCGCGGGCGGCGTTTCCGTTGCGATCGGCGAACTTGCAGACGGCTTGGATATCGAGCTTGACAAAGTTCCCAAGAAATACGAGGGCTTGAACGGTACGGAGCTTGCGATTTCCGAATCGCAGGAACGTATGGCGGTGGTTATCGACAAGAAAGACGTAGACGCATTTATCGCGCTTGCAGCGGAAGAAAACTTGACGGCTACGCCCGTTGCGGTCGTCACTGATACAGGCAGAATGCGTATGTTCTTAAAGGGCAAAGCCATTGTCGATATTTCCCGCGATTTCTTGAATACAAACGGCGTGAAGCAGGAAACGAACGTGGAAATTGCGGACGAAATCACGGCTTGGTTTGACAAAAAATCGGGCTTGGATTTTGCGGAAGAAACGAAGAAAGTTTTGTCTGACTTGAACGTTTGCGCAAAGAAAGGCTTGTCTGAAACCTTCGACTCAACAATCGGCGCGAGAACGGTGTATATGCCTTGGGGCGGTAAGACTCAGCGTACGCCAGCGATTGCGATGGCGGCGAAGATTTGCGGCGGAGAAACGGATGATTGTACGGTTTCGGCATACGGCTACTCGCCCTACTTGATGGAAACGAGTCCGTTTATCGGCGCAATCTATTCCATTGTTGCGTCGGTATCCAAGGTCGCGGCAACGGGCGCGAAATATAGCGACGTTCGCTTGACTTTGCAAGAATTCTTCCAAAGAATGACGAAAGAAGCGAAAGTATGGGGCGTACCCACGTCCGCACTTCTCGGCGCGGTATACGCGCAAATAGGGCTTGGGCTCGGCGCGATTGGCGGTAAGGACAGCATGAGCGGTACGTTTGAAAATATCCACGTGCCCCCGACGCTTATTTCCTTTGCGCTTGCGCCTGCAAAAGCAAGCAAACTCATCACCAACGTCTTAAAGGGCGGCGAAAAGCTTTACCATATCCCCGTACCCAAAGACGAAAACTCCGTGCCTGACTTCAACGCGCTCAAAACAGCGTACGAGGAAGTATATAAGAACATCGAAAACGGAAATATTACGTTCGCGACGGTTGTCGAAAACGGCGGCGTAGGCGCGGCGGTAATCAAGTCCGCGCTCGGTAATTCCGTCGGCGTGGAATTTACGATGACTGCGGACGAACTTTACACCGAAGGCTACGGCGATTTGATTGTTTCGCTTAAAGACGAAACTGCAATTTGTTCGTGCGTTGCAAAGAAATGTATAGGACAGGTACGCGGTGAATCGTTTGTATGCGGCAATCAAAGCGTTTCCATGGACGGCGCGGCTTGCGCGTATATCAGCCCTCTGGAAAGCGTGTTCGCAACGACGGCAGCGGCTGACGGTAATGCGGAAAATTGCGATTATACGTTGGGCGTAAAGTATACGAATATTGCGACCAAGCTCGCAAAGCCGCGCGTATTTATCCCTGCATTCCCCGGCACGAACTGCGAACTCGACACTGCGAGAAAGTTTCTTCTCGCGGGCGCGGACGTGGAAACGGTTGTCGTACGTAACCGTACTCCGCAGGATATTGAAGAAAGTGTTGAGCGCATTGTAAAAGCAATTAAAAACGCGAATATCGTCGCATTTCCCGGCGGTTTTTCGGGCGGCGACGAGCCGGACGGCAGCGGTAAATTTATCGCAACGACTTTCCGCAACCCGTATATCGCGGAACAGCTTGAAGAACTTTTGAATAACCGTGACGGTTTGGCCCTCGGTATTTGTAACGGTTTCCAAGCGCTTATCAAGTTAGGGCTCGTGCCTTACGGTCACGTTAAGGAAATGACGGAAAACTCGCCCACGCTTACTTTCAATAATATTTCCCGTCACGTTTCGACGGTGGTAGACGTGCGCGTTGCTTCGAACTTATCGCCTTGGCTTTCGGCTTGCAAGGTCGGGGAAACGTATAAAGTACCCGTATCCCACGGCGAAGGTAAAATCGTTGCGCCGATTGCGGAGCTTGAAAAAATGCGCGCAAACGGTCAAATTGCAACGCAATATGCGGATTTAAACGGCAAGGTTACGATGGAATCTCCGTTTAACCCCAACGGTTCTATGTGGGCAATCGAAGGGATTACCTCTCCCGACGGTCGCGTGCTGGGTAAGATGGGGCATAGCGAGCGCATCGGCGAAAATCTTTATAAAAACGTCGAAGGCAATTTCGATATGAAGATTTTTGAAAGCGGCGTTCGGTATTTCAAATAAGCGTTTAGGAGTAAATTTGTAATGATCGATATGCACACGCATATACTGCCTCATATTGACGACGGAGCAAAAGACAGCACCATGTCCGCGTTCATGCTCAAAAAGGAAGCGGAGCAAGGCGTGAGTGCGGTCGTGCTTACGTCCCATTATTACGGCAAAAAATACGGACCCTCGCACTTTTTAGAACGTAGGGCAAGCGCCTTTGAAAGGATTAAGAATAAAATCCCTGAGGGTTTGGAGATTCGTCTTGGTGCGGAAGTGTATTTCACGGGCGTGAACGTAGCGGAACCCGATGAGCTTTGCAAACTCGCAATCGAGGGCACGAAATATATTTTAATGGAATTCCCGTTTACGGAAAAGTGGACTTACGAGCTTTTGGATAAACTCGCGGAATTTATAGGGGAAACGGGCTACACCCCGATTATCGCGCACGTGGAACGTTATCGCGAAATTAAAAAACGCCCTGCATATATCACCGAGCTTATTGATATGGGTTGTTTGATTCAAGTCAACACGAAAGCCTTTTTGGATAAAAAGGAAAAAAAACTTGTTTATGCGCTTTTAAAAAACGGTATGGTGCATTGTATCGGTACGGATACGCACGATTTAGAGAATCGCGCGCCGAATTATGCGGAAGCGAAAGAAACGGCTAAAAAAGCGGGTTTTGAAAAAGAATGGTCGAAAATCCAAGCGGATATGGAAAAGATTTTAGCGGATGAAAAAGTAAGCGTTTCACCGCCAAAGCTTTTGAGAAAGTTTTTTGGGAAATATTTATAGTAAAAAATACGTTTCATAAACGAAAAACGTGTTTATAATAAAGAGAAAATAAAAAAGGAGAAAAATAGAATGGCAAAAATTACGGCAGATACTTTGATTGCGGATTGCTTGCAAATCAACCCCAACGCGCCTGAAATTTTGATGGCGGCAGGTATGCATTGTTTCGGTTGTGCGATGGCGCACGGTGAAACGGTTGCGGAAGCGGTTGCGGTACACGGTGAAGACCTTGACGCATTGCTTGCAAAACTCAACGAAGGGTTGGAAGACTAATAATAACCGAGCAAAAAAGCTCGTGGAAAAACAAACAGCGGAAGACTTTTGTCTTCCGCTGTTTGTTTAAATATTATTGCTTAATATTTTGAGAGCGATGAATTGTTAGGAATTATAAGAACACGTATTTTAAGATGAAAAGTACGCACAAAACGTACATAATCGGGGAAATATCTTTCCATTTCTTGCAAACGAGGTTGATGATGACGTAAGAGATAACGCCGAGCGCGATACCTTCCGCAATGCTGTAAAAAAGCGGCATCGCAATAACGCACAAGTATGCGGGAATTGCGGTCGTGTAGTTATCTTCTGTGACTTTCAGTTCGCAAATATTGCTAAACATCAAGAATCCAACCATGATCAACGCAGGAGCGGTAGCAAAAGAGGGAATTGCCGTAAAGATAGGTGCGAAAAACATCGAAAGCAGGAAAAGAATCGCGGTGACCATTGCGGTAAGCCCCGTGCGGCCGCCCGCTGCAACCCCCGCCGACGATTCAACGAAAGTCGTGGTAGTGGAAGTACCCAAAATCGCGCCTGCGCTTGTCGCGATGGCGTCTGCCATCAAAGCGGGCTTAATCTTGGGTAAACGCCCGTTTTCATCAAGCATTTTCGCTTTCGTGCTAACGCCGATAAGCGTTCCAAGTGTGTCGAATAAGTCTACGAACAGGAACGAGAACACAACGACGATGAAATTAAAGAATCCAACCCCGTCAAAATCAATTTTAAAGCATTGGCCGAACGTTTCGCCAAGTGAGGAGAAATCGGTAAAGCCCCAAGAAGGGTACAAGGAATAATATTCAAGCTCGGCATTCGGTACGTAAATCTTTGCCGCTTGACAAAGCATACCAAGTCCCCAAGTACCCAAAATCCCGATAAGGATAGAACCTTTCACTTTTTTGATGTACAAGATAGCGGTAAGGAGCGTCCCAACAATCGCAAGCAACGCGCTAATACCCGAAGTTTTGAAATTGTCGGTAAAATCAACGATAGTTACGAGGGTTGCGCTGTCGATTGAAAGTCCCGCGCTTTGCAAACCGATAAACGCGATAAACAAGCCGATACCGATAGACACAGCATTTTTCAGTTGCAGGGGAATCGCGTTGAAAATGGCTTCGCGGACGTTTGTTAGCGAAAGAAGAATAAAGATAATACCTTCAATAAACACCGCAAACAAAGCGACTTGCCAAGAATAGCCCATCGTACCGACGACAGTGTACGCCATGTAGGCATTTAAGCCCATACCCGCGGAAAGCGCGAAGGGAAGATTTGCCGTAAGCGCCATGCAGGCAGTACCGAGGAAAGAGGCAAGACAGGTAGCCAAAAGCACGGCGTTGGGAGCCATGCCAGCGGCTTTCAGCACGCTGGGGTTGACAGCCAAGATATACGCCATTGTCATAAAGGTGGTGACACCTGCAATCACTTCCGTTTTTACGTTCGTATTGCGCTCTTTCAGTTTGAAAAGTTTGTTGAGCATGATTTTCCCCTTTGTATTTTTTTGATTAAGTTTATTATACCAAAACCGACAGCTTTTTGCAAGGATATGAAAGAAAGTTTTTAAGTAATATTTATATAAGGAAGGATGGGGAAAACTTTTTGATAGGGAGTAATAAAAAACATCACTGCAAAGAGGTGACCTTATCGGGTATCTGCCGTTTCCCACCTACGGTGTGAGCCTCGGCAGGGCTTCGCTGTTTTCAACAGCTCGCGCGAACCCTTCGGGGCCTCGTAAAGGTCAAACCAAAAGAAACATGGCACCAAACGGTGCCCTGTTCCTTTTGGTGACCCTTAACCAACCTAAATCGAACCTTTTCGCGGGAATCTCCGACACCCTTAAAAGGGAACCCTCGGAGAGCGTCGGCAATAAATTGCCTCGCGCGAACCGACGTGTTCTCCACCATTCCCGTATGGGTCACCAAAAGCAAAATTCCTAAACCGAACAATGTTCGATTTAGGAATTTGCTGGTGACCTTATCGGGACTCGAACCCGAGTTTGCGCCGTGAGAGGGCGCCGTCCTAACCGCTAGACGATAAGGCCAAAAATTTTTTAATTGTTTTGGTGACCTTAGACGCTCAAGCAAAGCTTTTGCTATTCCGTCGCTGCGCTCCTTGCGGTACTCTCACCCGAATTAAGGGCGTCCTAACCGCTAGACGATAAGGCCATAAATTTAATTGCTTTTGTAGTATACCACATTTTTTTGCGAATATCAATCGTTTCAAACCCAAAAATTAAAAATATCCGAAAAAATATTTTAAAGTGGTGTTATAATAAAAAAATATAGCCGTTTCGATTTTCGAAAGGGCTATAGCTATAATCAATACTTATTTCTCTTTTTATATTTCTCACACAAACTCACGAAATATTCAAACACTTTAATTCCGTCAACGGCATCGTCGCGTTTTTGGTCTAAGCACATTCTTTCAGGGTGCCATTGTACGCCGAGATAGGGTGCGCTCTTATGCTCGAAAGCTTCGGGGAGTCCATCGTCGGAACGCATGGTTATGCGCAAACCATTGCCGATTTTATCCAATCCTTGATGATGATAACTATTTACTGAAAAGCGCGTTCCGTAAAGGTTCTCAAAGATACTGCCTTTTTCAGCCGTAGCAAAATGTACTAGCTCGGGGGGCGTAGCTTTTCTATGTGCTTGTACGCTTTCCAAATGCTGTATAAGCGTACCGCAAAAGACCACGTTTAAAAGCTGAAAACCGCGGCAAATTCCTAAAATGGGTTTTCCCGTTTCAAGAAATTTTTTCACTAGCACAAACTCTGCTTTATCGCGCCTATCATCAATATTGATACTGCCGTTGAGAGCTTCGTTGTAATAAGAAGGGTTTATATCATTGCCCCCGCAAAGGATAAGTCCGTCGTAATCGACGTTATCGTGGGGCGCATATTTCACGTCGGCGATGGCACCGCACGCTTCTACGGCGTTTGCATACAACTCCTTTTTTTGGTTTGCTGCTAAAAGCAGTCTTAATTTCATAAAAAACTCCTAATCTGACGTTCTTCCAAGCGCATTTTTCTCTTTTTGCGCAAAAAAATGCTCTCGATTTCGAGAGCAAAAATAATGGCGACCCAGAACGGGCTCGAACCGTCGACCTCCAGCGTGACAGGCTGGCGCTCTAACCAACTGAGCTACTGGGCCATTATTATTAAATTGTTTGGTGGGCCTTCACGGATTCGAACCGCGGACCAATCGGTTATGAGCCGACAGCTCTGACCACTGAGCTAAAGGCCCATTGACATAACGCTTGATTATAATAAACGATTTTATAGGAAAAGTCAAGCAATTTTCCCAAAAAAGAGAAATTTTTTTTCGACAAAACAATTTTTTTTTCGATTGCCTTTTACAAAATTCTTTTTTGCCAATTTTTTAAAATATTTGCGTACCGAAAAAAGAGAACATAGCAGAGGTATTTACGATGAACATAGTACCGCAAATGTCGGGGAACGTACTGTATATGCAGTTACAAGGAGAAATAGACGAGCACAACGCGGCGCAAGCGAGAGCGTTTGCCGATGGGATAGCGGAACGCTACGCTTACCAAAGCACGCGCGCCGTTTTCGACCTTGCGTCCGTTTCATTTATGGATTCTACGGGTATCGGTTTTTTGATAGGTCGATATAAGAAATTTAGTCGTTACGGCGTACCCGTGTACGTGACGAACCCAACGCAGGCAACGGATAAAATCTTGACTGTTAGCGGCGTTTACACCATTATTCCTAAAATATAAGCAGGGAGAAATTCTATGGAGAACTATATGAAACTTGAAATTGCGGCAAAGAGCATTAACGAAGGTTTTGCAAGAAGCGCTGTCGCGGCGTTTGCCTTGTCGCTTTCTCCGTCCTTATCCGAGCTTTCGGACATTAAAACCGCCGTTTCGGAAGCGGTCACGAACGCGATTGTTCACGCTTATCACGGCGGGGACGGGCAGGATAAAATCGAAATCGAATGTCAAACCTTCCAAACGTCAGCAGAAGGGATTTTACATATCAAAATCACTGATTTCGGTTGCGGGATTTCGGATGTGGAGCAGGCGTTGAAGCCCTTTTTTACAACCCTTGCAGGCGACGAGCGGTCGGGAATGGGCTTTACGATTATGCAGACCTTTTCGGACGGCTTTGCCGTGACAAGCGAGTTGGGGAAAGGCACGTGCGTTACGCTAACCAAGCGAATCGGCGGGGCGGCTGCGTGTCAAGAGGAAGCCTACTCGCCCGAAGCGGTGGAAAAGGAACGGGTAAATGCTTGATGACAAACTGACAATCGAATATATCCGCCGTGCAAAGAGTGGGGAAGCGGTTGCGAAAGAGACGCTGATTTCCGAGAACGTTTCGCTCGTAAAATGCATTGTAAAGCGGTATTTGGGGAAAGGGGTGGAATACGACGACCTTTTCCAAATTGCTTGCATGGGTTTTCTGAAAGCAATTTCAGGTTTTGACGAGAAATTCGGCGTGAAGTTTTCTACGTATGCCGTACCGATGATTGCGGGTGAAATTAAACGTTTTATGCGCGACGACGGATCGGTGAAAGTATCGCGTACAATGAAACAAACGGCAAAAGAAATCAACAAGTTTATCGACGAGTATGCCTGTGAACACGACTATCCGCCGTCGGTAAAAGAGATTGCCGAGCGGTTTCACATGGACGAAGCGGAAACGGTGTTTGTGATGGGCTCGTCGAAAATGCCGCTTTCATTATATGGCGGGACGGAGAACAAAGACGGCAAGGAAAGGGAACTCATCGAGACCCTGCCCTCCTCGGACGATCAAGACGCATGGTTGGATAGATTGCTTTTGCGAGGCGCAATGGACGCGCTTCCCGAGCGGGATAGGAAGATTATTGTGCTACGGTATTTTCGGGATATGACTCAAAGCGAGGTGGCGGAGAGGATAGGCGTAAGTCAAGTGCAAGTGTCGAGAATCGAGAGCCGAATCATCAAAGAGTTTCGGGAAAAATTAAGCGGATAAACGGCAGGAACGCGGTTTTGTGAAAAATTCTTTAGAATTTCATAAAACCGCTTTTTTTATTTGGCATTCACGGAAAAATTTGTTATAATAGGATTATGAACAATTCTCGTAACGAAAAAAATCAACAGGGCTTTTTGAGTCGCTTGATTGGCGAACCCACGCCAGAAAAGAATGCAGGGCTGACCTACTCGGTGGCAGCGATTGTGATTTTATTCCTCTCGCTTGTTTACGGCTGTATACCTAAGTCGGCGGACACGGTGCGCGCGTATTTATCTTTTATGGTCGCGCCTATCGCTTTTCTCTTTATTGGGGTATGGTATTTTTGCTATACAAAAACGTCCTTTAAAACGTTTGTGAAAGCGCAAAATTGCCCTCCGAAATATTATTTAATTGCGGTGCTTCTACAAATTGGTTTGCTTTCCTTGGGCGAAGTCAACACGCTTTTTTTGGAGTTTCTCGAAAAATTCGGTTATGAATACGTAGAGCCTGTTTTGCCGAGTATGAATGGCGTGGGCTTTATCGGCGTATTGTTTGTAATCGCCGTTTTACCTGCAATTATGGAAGACTTTTTCTTCCGCGGGATTCAACTCGAAGGAATCAAGACTTTCGGTACGGTAAGCGGAGCAATTTTAAGCGGCGCGCTGTTCGCGCTGTTTCATCAAAACCCTGCGCAAACTGTTTATCAGTTTATTTGCGGTGCGGCATTTGCTCTCGTGGCAATTAAAGCGGGCAGCTTTTTACCCACGGCGTTGGCGCACTTTATTAACAACGCCTATATTTTGGTCTTACACAAATATCAAATCACGTCGTTTAGCGCACCCGTGTACGCGATTATTCTTGTCACGTCGGCGATTTGTCTTATTGTGTCGCTTGGATATTTGCTCTTTATCGACCGTCAAAAGACGGAAAAGAAAAAGGGTAAATACGGCGGTTTTTTCCTTTGCGCGAGCGTGGGAATTGCGGTGTTTGCTTTAAGTTGGGTTAGTGCGTTGCTTGCGTAATAGGACGGTAGTATGCAAAAGATTTATTTTGTGGTCGTTGGAAAAATTAAAGAAAACTTTTATCGGGAAGCGGTAGCGGAATACGTCAAGCGCCTTTCCCGTTTTGCAAAAGTGGAAATTAAAGAGCTTCCCGAAGGCGCGAATCCGGAAGCGGAAGCGGACGAAATTTTGCGCGCGTGCAAGGGCTATACGATCGCGCTTGCAGTGGAAGGGGAAAAGCTTTCGAGTGAAAAACTCGCTAAGAAAATGCAATCGCTTACCGACGCGGGCAAGGACGTTTCTTTCGTGATTGGTTCGTCTTGCGGGCTTTCCGACCGAGTGAAAAACGAGGCGGATTTTAAGCTGTCCTTTTCGGATATGACTTTCCCCCATCAGCTTATGCGCGTAATTTTAGCCGAACAGGTCTACCGCGCGTATATGATCAACGCAGGGTCTACTTATCACAAATAAACGTTTTTTGGCATAGAATACGTCGTGAATATTTATGAATATGTAAGAGATTTTTACGAACGGACAAAGGCAGAGAAAGAAATTATAGGCAAAAGCATATTTGGGCGTAACGTGTACGCGTTGAAATGCGGTGAGGGGACTCCCGTCGGACTGGCGCAGTACGCAATGCACGGCAGGGAGTATGTGACGGCAAAGCTCGCGACCGAGCATTTTAAGCGCGGAGTTAGGCGCGGTAGCGTGTGGATTTTGCCGCTCGTCAATCCCGACGGCGCGCTGCTATCCGAGATAGGAATATCCACCGCGCCGAAAGAGGAAAGAGAATTTTTGCGCGAATTAAACGGGAAAGAGGATTTTTCCTTGTGGAAAGCCAACGGCCGCGGTGTGGATTTGAACGTTAATTTTGCGGCGCGTTGGGGCAAGGGAGCAAAGAACGTGTTTTTACCAAGTGCGGAAAATTATGTGGGGCAAAGTCCCTTTTCTGAGCCTGAAAGCCGTGCGCTCAAAGAGTTCACGAAAAGAATTCGCCCCAATTATACGGTCAGTTTTCATACCAAAGGTGAAGAAATCTATTGGCGGTTTTATCAGACGAAAATCCGTCAAGAGCGGGATGGGGAGCTGGCGGACGCGGTTTCCAAAGCGACGGGTTATCCGCTTAAGGACGCGAAAGGCAGCGCAGGCGGTTATAAGGATTGGTGTGTGCAAAGTCTGAAAATTCCCGCATTCACGATTGAAGTGGGTAAGGACGAATATACACATCCACTCGGGGACAACGCGCTGCAAGATATTATTAAGAAAAATATAGACGTTTTGGACGTCTTATCAAAGGCATACCGAATATGAAGAGAAGAACGAGAGAAGAAAAATTCATGCTCAAAGCGATTAAAATCGCTAAAAAAGGACTTTCCGAGGGGGAAGTCCCGATTGGCGCGGTCGTGGTATACGAAGATAAAGTGGTGGCGCGAGGGTATAACCGTCGAGCCAAATTACAGCTTGCTTCCGCGCATGCGGAAATGATGGCGATTGATAAAGCGTGCAAAAAATTTGGGTCTTGGCGATTGCCCGAGGGTTGTGAATTATACGTTACGTTAGAGCCCTGCCCGATGTGTATGGGTGCAAGCTTAAACGCGCGAGTGGACAAGATCTATTTCGGTGCGTACGAGCAAAAGGGCAGGTCTTTGACGGCGGAGCTTGCTGACGCGAACTTGCTCAACCATAAAACGGAAGTAGTCGGCGGAGTACTCCAAGAAGAATGCTCGGCTCTTTTAAGCGGTTTCTTTATTTCCATGCGCCAAAAACAAAAGGAAGAAAAAGAACGCAAAAAATTGCAAGAAACGGCAGCGTTAAAAATTGACTTAGAAGAAAATTAAAAAAGTTTCGTCATTTGGTTGACTTGTAAGAAAAAAATCGGTATTATAATAATAGTGCACGACCCAAAGGGTCGGCAGAGGGGAAGAAAAAAGAGCGGCGTTTAAGTCCGTTGAATATGAGAATAACACGGGATAATCCGTACTTACCTATCGCGGGAAAGCGTAGGTTGGGCGGCGAAAAATTAAAGGAAGGTTACGTATGATAACTCACGGCAATGAAATTAAGTTGTTTTCCGGTAACTCCAATCGCGCATTAGCGGAAGCGATTGCAAAGAAACTCAATAGCGAGCTTGGCAACGTAGAAGTATGCACGTTCTCCGACGGCGAAATTAACGTCCACATCGCGGAAACTGTCCGCGGTCGCGACGTGTTCATAATTCAATCGACTTCTTCGCCCGTCAACGATCATTTGATGGAACTTTTGATCATGATCGACGCGGCAAAACGCGCGTCGGCAGGTCGTATTACGGCGGTTATCCCGTATTTTGGATATGCCCGTCAAGACAGAAAAGCGCGTTCGCGCGATCCCATTACGGCAAAACTTGTTGCCAACCTTTTGACGAAAGCAGGCGCAGACCGCGTTCTTACGATGGACTTGCACGCGGAGCAAATCCAAGGTTTCTTCGATATCCCTGTGGATAATCTTCTCGGCGGACCTACGCTGTATAGTTATTTTGCAAAACAAAAGAACATCGACGTTGTCGTTGCTCCCGACTTGGGCAGCGTAAAGCGTTCGAGAAAGGTTGCGGAAAAACTTGGTGTTCCCATCGCCATTATCGATAAACGCCGTCCCAAAGCGAACGTAATGGAAGTTATGAGCATTATCGGCGACGTACAGGGCAAGAGATGCCTTATGGTGGACGACATGATTGATACGGCAGGCACGATTTGCCAAGGCGCGCAAGCGATTAAAAACGCAGGTGCAACGGAAGTCTATGCCGGTTGCACACACGCAGTACTTAGTGGTCCCGCAATCGATAGATTGAAAAGCTCGGCGATTGATAAGCTGGTCTTGCTGGATACGATTCCCCTTCCCGAAGAAAAGAAACTCGATAAATTCGAAGTTCTTTCCGTTGCGGACCTTTTTGCCGCGGCAATAGAAAACGTATATCTCGACAAACCTATGTCGAAGTTGTACGACTAATTATTTTACGAACGAAAATCGGCCGCCGCTTTATTTTACGGCGGTCGTTTGATTGAAAAAGACTCGACGTTTCGCGGATTTTTCCGTGTAAGCGCTCAATGGGAGTGATAAAGTATGTACTTAATCGTTGGTTTGGGAAATCCCGACAAAAAATATGAAAAGACCTTTCATAATATGGGTTATATAGCGGTAGGCGACGCGGCGGAAGCGCTTGGCGCAAAGTTCAAGAAAAAGGAATGCGAATCTTCGGTCGCGGAAGCGTTTGTCGGCGGTGAAAAGGTGATTCTTGCCCGTCCTTTAACGTATATGAACAATTCGGGAAGAGCGGTAAAACAACTTATGGCAAAATATAAGATTTCCGAAGAAAACCTACTCGTGATTTACGACGATTACGATTTACCAAAAGGCAAAGTCCGTATCCGCGCGAGCGGCAGCGCGGGCACGCATAACGGTATGCGCAGTATTATCGGGGAAACGGGCATGAAAGAGTTTGCCCGTATCCGTATCGGGATCCGCGACGAAGAAGTGAATATTCCCATTATCAATTACGTACTTGCAGAGGTCAAGAAAGAAGATTACGAATTGTTTGCCGAGGCTTGCCAAAAAGCAGGCCAGGCGGCGGCGGAATTTGCTCGCGGTCTCGATATTGAAAAGGTAATGTGTAAATACAACTAATTCACCGAAAATATAAACAATGAAAGCAGGATTTTTTTATTTCAACGGAATAGGGGGAGAATATCTCTCGTATGCGGAAGACGTCCGCCGTGGCACGCCCACGGCGGTTTTCGGCGTTTCCGAGCCTTTGAAATACCTGCTTTCCAGTCTTTCGCCTTATCCTGTCGTGTATATTACGGCGGACAGCGTTTCCGCGAAAAAGGCGGCGGATAATATTCGCGCGCTGTCGGGGAAAAAGGTCGCTACGATTGCCGCAAAGGACGAAGTACTTCTCTATCAAAAGGCGCTTTCCAAAGACGCGCTTTTTCGTCGGATAGAGGGCATACACGCCCTTCAAAACGGTGCGAACATCGTCACTGCGGAGATAGACGCGCTTTTGCAGTTGTTTCCCAAAAAACTTCCTTGTCTTACGTTTAGCGAGGGGGAAGATTTTGATTTCATGAGCCTTACGAAAACGCTGACCGGCATGGGCTATGCCCGCGCTTTTGGCGAGGTGGAAAGCAGGGGTACGTACGCGTTAAGGGGGGATATTTTGGATATTTATCCCATCAGCGGCAATCCTGTCCGCGTTGATTTTTTCGGCGATACGGTAGAGAAAATTAAACCCTACGACATTACTACCGGGGATAGACTCGCAGGTGTAAAGGAAGTGGAAATTTTACCCGCGACGGACGTGTTTGCGAGTGCAGACGACGTTTCGCGTATTCAAACGTCGATCCAAAACGGTTTGAAATATTTCAAAACCTCGGAAGCTTACGCGCGCGCAAGAGCTATTTCCGAGGAACTTCTTTTAAGCGAAACGGTTGATAGTTCATACGTCTTGCCTCTTTTGGAAAACTCTACGGACTTCTTCTCGATTTTACCCGAAAACGCCCTTATTATTTTTGATGAAAGCAAGATTCTTTGGGATAAATTCAACGCCCTTTATAAAGAGCATGAGGAGCGTTTTCAACGCTTGCAAACAGGCGGGGAAGCCTTTGATTTTTGCAAGGGACAGTATATCGAAAAAGAATTTTTCTTGGAAAAGATTCAAGATAGACGCCGTGTAGCTTTGCAGCTTTTTACGGGCAATCCTTTTTTCTTTCAGCCTTTAAAAATATACAATTTAAAGGCAACGCCTACGGCGCGCTACCTGAATAGTTTTCCTACGCTTTTAACGGATATTTCTAATTGGCGCAAGGGCGGTTATCGGGTGATTTTGTATTGTGGGAACAGCGCTCGCGCGGCAAAAATGAGCGAAAAGCTCGGCGAGGAATATATCTCTACGGAGAAATTACCCGATACCATGTCCGAGTTGAAAGGGGTTTGTATCTTAGACGAAGCCTTGGATAAAGGCTTTGTTTTGCACGAGTGTAAGCTTGCGGTTATCGGTACGGGAGATTTATACACAAAAGTCCAAGACAACCGCCGTATTCGCCGTAAACGTGGGGATATGTTTTCCGCGCCGGAAATCGGGGATTACGTCGTGCACGAAACGCACGGTATCGGTAAAGCGCTAGGGACGAAAAAAATTGAAACGACGGACGGAATCAAGGAATACGTTGCCGTTTCCTACAAGGACGGGGATACGCTCTACGTGCCTGTTGAATGTATGGACGTACTTTCCAAGTACGTCGGCGAGGCGAATCCTACGCTCAGCAAAATCGGCGGCGCGGATTTCGAACGTGCGAAAGCGAGAGTTAAGGCTTCCCTTAAAAAGCTTGCGTTTGACTTAAAAAAACTGTATGCGGAGCGCGCGGAAAACCGCGGCTACGCCTTTCCTGCAAACGAAGTATTTATGCAGGAATTTGAAGATGCATTCCCGCACGATTTAACGCCCGACCAAGCATGTTCGATTGCGGAAATCAAAATGGATATGTGCTCGGAAAAGGTAATGGATAGATTGCTTTGCGGAGACGTTGGTTTTGGGAAAACAGAGGTTGCTTTTCGGGCGATTTATCTTTGCATTTTAGCGGGAAAACAGGCGGCGTTGATGTGTCCGAGCACCGTCCTTTCCTCGCAGCATTTTAATACGGCGTTGGCGCGTTTTGCGGATTTTGGCGTGGAAGTGGCTTGTTTGAACCGTTTCAATACCCCCAAAGAACAAGCGCGCATTTTAAAAGGTTTGCAGGGCGGTACGGTTGATTTGGTCGTCGGTACGCACCGCTTGTTGTCCGCCGACGTGCAGTTCAAAAACTTAGGGCTGCTCGTTTTGGACGAAGAACAGCGTTTCGGCGTAGAACATAAAGAAAAAATCAAAAATATGCGAAAAGACGTGGACTGCTTGACGATGACGGCGACGCCGATTCCGAGAACGTTGCATATGTCCTTGTCGGGGATTCGGGATATTTCCACGATTCATACCCCCCCTAACGAGCGTTTGCCTGTACAAACGTACGTCGTGGAAGAAACGGAAACGCTGATTCGCGACGCATGCATTCGCGAGCTTTCCCGCGGCGGACAGGTGTTTATTTTGTATAACCGTGTGGAGAGTATTTTCACTTTTGCGGCGACGGTGAAACAAATTTTGCCTGAAGCGACGATTTCGGTCGCGCATGGCAGAATGGATAAGAGCGTGTTGGAACGCGCCGTTATGGATTTCTACGGCGGAAAATCGAATATTCTCATCACGACGACGATTATTGAAAATGGGATAGACTTGCCTAACGCGAATACGATTATTCTTATTGATAGCGACCGTTTGGGTATTTCGCAGCTGTATCAGCTCAGGGGGAGAGTCGGGCGCGGTGCAAGACTCGCCTATGCCTATTTCACTTATAAAGCGGAAAAGGTAATGACGGAAGGGGCAGACGCAAGACTGCGCGCAATTATGGAATTTACCGAGCTTGGCTCGGGTTATAAGCTTGCGATGCGCGATTTGGAAATCCGCGGCGCGGGGAACGTACTGGGTGCGGAGCAGCACGGGCATATGGACCGAGTCGGCTACGAACTGTATTCCAAGCTGTTAAAGGAAGAACTTACGGGCGAAACGCAAACGGTAGCGGACTTGAATATCCAAGTAAACGCCTACATATCCGAAGGCTATATCGAATCGTCGGCGGGTAGGTTGGATAGCTATAAGCAAATCGCGGAAATTTCGACGGTCGAGGATTATAAGCGCGTATATACGTCATTGCGTGATACTTACGGCGAACTGCCGCGTGCGGTGGAAAACTTGCTCGTGATTGCGGTATTAAAGAGTTACGCAGCAAAATTCCACGTCAAGAAAATATCGGTAGTCAAGAGGGTAGGCTCGCTCGAGTTTTCGACTTTGGAAACGCTTGGGGATAAACGCTTGCAAGCGGCGATGGATAAGTATGAAAGACACGTTCGCCTGAATATGACGGAAGCGCCCGTTTTAGAGTTCTTCGGATATAAAAATAATACGATTTTGATGGCGGAAATGACAAAATTTTTGAAATTTGCGCTAACTTTCGCAAGTTTATAAGCGAAAACGTTTGCACTTTCTCGAAAAATAGGTTATAATATACCTTGACGATATAATGGCGTAACGTGGGCGCGCGCCCATTTTTGGCGTTGTACCGTGAAATGTAGGATAAAAAATCGGAGCGATTTTATGAACAAAAAGAACACTATCAAAAAGACGGCGGCTATGTTGCTCGGCATTTCGTTTGCGCTTGGCGCGGCAGGTTGCGATTTCATCGTAAAGGACAACGCGGCAGACCTCAATCAAACGGTTGCTACGGTAGACATTACTCCGACCTTGAAAACCAACCCTGACGAAAAGTATTCTGGGAAAGCGGAAGAAGTAAAGTCGATTCTTGGCAAAGCGGAAATTTCCAAGCGCGACTTAGTTTCCTATTTCATGAGCGTTGGATATCAGTACGTACAAAACTACGGCTATTCCTATGAAGCGACGTTCAATATGCTTTTAGACGCTCTTGTTAGCCGTGAAATTATGATCCAATACGCAGTAGCGTACTATCTTGCAGAAAGCAATTTGGCGACCGATTATGATACTTTTGTCGAAGGGCAGCTTGGCGCGTTCAACGAAGACGACAAGGTTCAAAAGAGAGAAAAAGAACTTTTGGAAAAATATTCCGAAATTCTTGCGTTCAAGTATTTCCTGTCGGAAGGCGACGCAGCGAATACGGAAGATTATGACCGCGTTGTTTACAACTTGAAAAAATCCATCAACGATTCGTTAGATTCGATTGAAGAAGGGTATATCAAAGCGGAAGAAGAGGAACATGCTCACGAAGACCCTCGCACCTTTCCCACGAACGCAGGTACGGCAAAAGACGATTACTACGATAAGAGTGGTACGTACGGGGTATACACGGGTAGAAACACGCTGGATTCCTGCGGTTCGTATCAAGACGACAAGCTTGACGGTTCGACAACCACCACACGTAAGAAAGCATATAATGCTTTCCTTGCGAACTTGCAAAGCTACAACTTGCTCAATACGAGCGGTAGCACGGAAGACACGTCGAACGTAACGACTTTGGAATACTATTACGTAGAGCTTTCTTCTATGCTTGGTCAAGCGCTTATCAACAAATATTTTGAAGATATGGAAGATAAGATTACGGGCGAGCTTACGCAAGAATACGTAGAAGCGAAATATGCAAAGGCTTATGCAAACCAAAAGCGTGCGTATGAAAACGACTCCGCAGCCTTTGAATCGGCGCTCGGCAGTATATCCGATTCCTCTTTCGTTCTTTACGGTTTGAAAGATTTCGGTTTCGTATACAACGTACTCATTCCTTTCTCTGCAGAGCAAGAAGTAGCGTACGCGGAAGCGAAAGGGCTTGGTTTGAGTGAAGACGCGTTGTTCAACGCACGTAAGAAGATCCTTGACGAAGTACGCGGCAAAGACCTTCGCGGTACTTGGATTTCCGAGCACGAACACGCGAACTATTACGATAAAACAAGCGGCAAGTTCTTCCAAGACTATATCGGAAACAGTGATAAGTATGAAGAGCTCGACCATTACCTTGGCAACTATGCGTTCCAAGGCACGGTAAGCGGCGAAGGCGATGATTTTAAGGTCGAAGCGAAAGACGATTTGACAATCGACCAAATCGTGAACGATATGGAAGCTTTGATTTCCACGAACACCGAAGGTAGAGTAACGGCGACGAAGGCGGTATATCCTACGGAATATCGCGATACCACCTACAAGGTAAACGGCAAAGTAGATTACAGCAAGTTTATCTATCGTTCGGGAAGCTTGAACTTCCAAACGCCTGTAAAGAACGCGGAATACTTCAACGAAACGAGCGATTATTATAAAGCAGTTGCGGCAGTAAACGAAATCTTGTTTGCATACAGCACTGACCCCGGTTCGCTCAACACCTATATGGGTTATGCGGTATCGCCCTATAAGACGAACTTTGTTCCCGAATTCGAATATGCGGCGCAAGAAGTTGTAAGAAACGGTGTTGGTTCGTACGTAGTTTGTGCGACGGACTACGGTTGGCACATCACCTTCTGTACGTTTAAGTACACGGAAAACGGCGACGTATACGGCGGCTATAAGCATGCGGAAGCGCTTGGGGAAGAAAATACTTTCTCGAAGATGTACTACGAATCGTTGAAAGCTACGGCAATCACCGATTATACGAACAGCATTCAAGGCACGGTTCTCAACAACTATAATAACGATGATAGCGTAACCCGCTACGAATCGAGATATAAGGATTTATTGAACCTTGACTAACGAGTAAAAAGCAAAAAAGCCCGATTGCTTCGGTAATCGGGCTTTTATAATGACTTATAGGACAAAAAGAGAATATGGAAAGAATACATTTATCCGATCATTTTCATTATCGAAAATTATTGCGTTTTGTAGCGCCGTCAATCATTATGATGGTGTTTATTTCCATATACTCGATTGTAGACGGCTTTTTTGTTTCCAATTTTGTAGGGGAGATCCAGTTTTCAGCGCTAAACCTCATTTATCCTTTAATTTCTATTTTTGCGGCGGTGGGTTTTATGCTCGGTACGGGCGGGACTGCAGTTGTTTCCAAAAAACTTGGCGAAAAGAAGAAGGGAGATGCAAACCGTATCTTTTCCATGCTCGTTTACGCGACCTTGATTATTGGAATTGTATTGACGGTGATAGGGCTTATTATCTTGCGCCCAGTTGCAGAGCTTTTCGTAAGCGCGGAAAAAAATCTCACCGTGCAAGAACGTAAAGAGTTGGTAGAGTATTGCGTAACGTACGGTAGAATTCTTCTCATTTCTTTGCCGATGTTTATGCTGCAAAATACATTCCAAAGCTTTTTCGTTACGGCGGAAAAAGCGCGGCTTGGATTATTTATCACGATAGGCGCGGGACTTGGAAACGTCTTTTTCGACGCGTTATTCGTCGTGGCTTTTGATATGGGCTTAGCGGGCGCGGCTTGGGCAACGGCAATCAATCAGTTTGTCGGCGGATTGATCCCATTCTTCTATTTTTTCCGTAAAAACGATAGCCTTTTGCGACTTTGCAAAACGAATTTCCAAGTCAAAATTTTTGGCTCGATATGTGTCAACGGACTCTCGGAGTTGATTACGAATATTTCTCTGTCCGTCGTTTCTATATTATATAACGCGCAGCTTATGAAATATATCGGTATCGACGGCGTGTCCGCTTACGGAATAATGATGTATTTAGGCTTTATATTCATCGCGGTCTTTCTTGGTTATTCGCTCGGCAGCGCACCGATTATCGGTTACCATTACGGGGCAAACAATAAGCGGGAATTAAAGAACGTATTCAAAAAAAGCGTGGTTTTCACCTGCGCTTTTGCCATACTGATGACGGCAGGTTCGATTCTCTTTTCAGGTCCGTTATCATCCGTATTTGCGCGAAAGGGGACGCCGCTTTGGTCACTTACTTCGCGTGGTTTTAAAATCTATGCGTTGAGTTTTTTGATTTGCGGCTTAAACATCTTTGCTTCTTCCTTTTTCACCGCGCTTTCCAACGGCGCGTTATCTTTGATAATATCCTTTTTTAGGACGTTTTTATGTCAAGCCGTTGCCATTATGATATTGCCTATTTTTTGGGACGTAAACGGCATTTGGGCGGCGTCGGTCGTTGCGGAAGCCGTATCGTTGGCGTTAAGCATATTCTTGATTATGAAGAATAGAAATCGCTACGGATATTTATAAAAACAAGGCGGCATGTACGCGTTGAAAGCAAAAAAAGACGGAGAAGTCCGTCTTTTTTTGTTGTGTAAATATTTATAAAAATCCGTTAATCAAGTGTAAATACTTTCATAAGACGGGGCTGCGCGCCCGTTACAGGGTCAAGTGGCATTTCCATTACGTCTTTCATGTATTCGTTCCATTTATCCACGATAGGGCTATTTGCTTGCGTTTTTGCTGCAAAATCCACGCCGTTTTCGCATTCGTAATAACCGAAAAGATTCACGCCGTCCGTCCAAATCGTGTAATTGTAAATTCCTGCGTCTTTGAGAACTTTTACAAGTTCAGGCCAAATCTCGTCGTGGCGGCGTACGTATTCGTCTTTCATTCCGTCTTTAATTTTTGCAAGCCAAGCGTATTTTTCCATAAGTAAACTCCTAGTTTTGTTTTTCTTTTTTCTAGTATAGCATGCTTGGATTTTTTTGTCAATGCTTGGACTTAATTTTAATAAAAGACTTGACGAAAAGGATATTTTATATTATAATAAAAAAGCATTAAAATTATGGGAGTCAACATTATGAAATATCTTTTTCCCAAGCGGATTTTGTTATCGGAAAACGTAACGAACTCTGAAAAGCTTTTAACGGAAAAAACTTTGCAAATTGGGCTTTGCGAACGCGAATTGACGGTTTTGCAAGGTAAAGCGAGCGTTATTCTGGATTTCGGCAGAGAATGGTCGGGCGGTGCGCGAATCCTTACTTGGAACGTGCAGGGCAATAAGACCGTGCGCTTGCGTTTTGGCGAATCGGTTTCGGAGACCTGCTCGGACGTCAACGTTAAAAATTTGGGCCCGAATGCGAACGGCGGCGCAACGAACGATCACTCGAACCGTGATTTTACCGTACAATTACAAAAATATTCGGATATGACTTTTGGACAAACGGGTTTCCGTTTCTTAAGAATCGATACCTTGTCCGACGATACGGTGCTTTCTCTCAAAACAATTGTAGCGGCTGTTGATACGGATACGCGCCGTTTCAAGGGCAGTTTTTCCTGTGACGACCCGCTTGTCAACGATATTTGGAATACGGCGGCACACACTTTGCGCCTTTGCTTGCAAAACGGCTATTTTTGGGACGGTATCAAGAGAGATAGACTCGTTTGGATTGGTGACACTTATCCTGAAATGCGTGCGGCGCATTGCTTATTCGGCGATATTCCCGAAACGATTAACTCGTTGGCATTTGCGGAAATGGAAAAGCCGAAAGACGGTTGGATCGACAACATTTGTACGTATTCTTTGTGGTGGCTGATTATTCTTGTCGATGAATACAAGGTAAACGGAGACAAGAATCAATTTGCTAGGTTTATTCCTTTTGCAAAAGACGTAGTGGAGAGTGCCTCTGCGCACGTCAAAGAGGATGGCGACACGGCATATCCTTGGGATTTCTTAGATTGGCCTTCTTGCTACACGGACGGACAACCGATGATAAAGAAAGAGGATAGTCATGCTGGCGCGGCGTATTTGACCAAGGTTGCGATTGAAAAAGCGCGCGAATTTTTAGCCGTTTACGGCGAAGATACAAGTCTTTGCGAGGATATTCTTTCCCGTTTGGCGAAGAAGTCGTATAACGTTCAAAAATACAAGCAAATCGCGGCAATCGGCGTTTGGGCGGGGGATAAATCCGAAAACAACGAAAGCGTGCTGATGGCAAACGGTGCAAAGGGGCTTTCCACCTTCCTTTCCTATTTCATTTTAAGCGCAGTCGCATCGTACGGTCACGAAGAAGAAGCGCTTGCGATGATGAAAGAATACTACGGCGGTATGCTTTCCCTTGGCGCGACGACCTTTTGGGAAGACTTTGACTTGGATTGGCTTGAGGGTGTAGGTAGAATCGACGAATTGCCTAAAGAAGGGCAAAGAGATATCCACCGCGACACGGGCGCGTATTGCTATACGAGCTATCGTCACAGCTTTTGCCATGGTTGGTCTGCAGGGGTAGTTGCTTACCTTGCGGAAACGGTTGCAGGGATTAAACCGATAGGGACAGGTACGAAACGAATCAAAATTCAACCCAATTTGAGCGGTTTGAAACATATCAAGATCAACTATCCTACGCCTTACGGTATTTTAAAAGTAGAACATACTCTTTGCAAGAACGGTAAGGTTAAGACGAAGATAGACGCACCTAAGGGTTTGGAAATCGTAAAAGAATAAAATTAGCGCAAAGCAAAAGCCGCGTTCCGATTTTTTCGGAACGCGGCGTCTTTTTATTTTGTTATTTTTTCTTATTTTTGTTTTCTTTTTTTGCGTTGTCTTCTGCTAACGTAAAGCTGAAATCAATATTTGGATTGATATCGCGAATCGCTTTGATAAAAGCGTCGTTCCATTCTGCGTTTAACGAGAGTACGGAATACTGTTCGCCGATATAGACGGTAAGTTTTTTCGTGTCGGAGTCCAGCACAAGCGCGGTGATGTCCTTGATCGGAAAACGGCTTTTAATGAATCCAAATTGCGTGATATAATCCTTGCCATCGATTACGTACTGGGATTTGATGAGAATCGAAAGCACGATTACAATACACGCAACGCACACAAAGATGAGCAATGGGGAGCGCAATGCAGCGATAAACCCGTCGATTTCTTCGTGTGCAAGTCTATTCGCACTAACCGCAATTCCCGCAACGCTCAAAAGAATCGCGAGAATGGAAAGAATGATCATTTTGACAGATAAAGTGTATTTAAAAACTTTTTTTTCGTAGGAATTTGTATTTTTCATAATTCTATTATAACATGCTAAAAGGAAAAATGCAACTGCAAAAGGCGGTCGAAGCTTGACGAAGAAAGAAATTTTTTTGTTTTTTTGTTCGCGCGCTTTTCATATACTTGCAAATTCAAGACAAAAGGTTTATAATACTTTGGAAAGGAATAAGAGAAAAATGAAAGAAAAAAAGATGCAAAAACAAAAATTAAGCGGAGAAGAAGCAGTCATTGAGCGGGAGAAAAAGCAGTACGTCAAAATGACTCAAACGCCGATGGGGAGATTGATAATCAGCTTGGGGATTCCCACGACGATTAGCATGATGATCACGTCTCTTTATAATTTGGCGGATACATATTTCGTTTCCCGCATCGGCGACGACGCGATCACGGCGGCTGCAAGCAATTTGCTTGCATTGATGTCTATTATTCAAGCAATTGGCTTTACGTTCGGTATGGGTAGCGGTAATATCATTTCCCGACTGCTTGGCAAAAGAGATAGAGAAGGCGCGGACAAAGTGGCGAGCTCAGCATTGACAATCGCTTGTCTTTCGGGCGTGTTGATTATGCTGAGCGGTTTAATCTTCCTAACGCCGCTTTTAAAATTGTTAGGCTCTAAAGAAGCAGATACACTTTTTTATTCCAAACAATATGCTCGCTACATTTTATTAGCCGCACCGTTTATGTGTATGTCGTACGTGCTTAATAATATTTTGCGCGCGGAAGGAAAGGCAGTGTTGTCTATGATAGGGCTTTCCGTTGGCGCGGTAGTGAACGTCGCGTTAGACCCGATTTTGATTGAGGGTGCGGACATGGGTATCGCAGGCGCGGCAATTGCTACGTGCGCAAGTCAAATTCTTGGTTTTTTAGTCTTGCTCTTTATGTTCCTTTCGAATAGAACGATCGTTCGTTTGCGCTTTCGTGCTATTTCGGCGAAATGGACAACGTATAAAGATATTATCGTGGTCGGTTTTCCGTCCTTTTGTAGACAAATTCTCGCGAGCCTGTGTACGGTATTCTTGAATAACGCGGCGTACGATTGCGGTATAGCAAAGTACGGAACGAAAGAGGGCGGTAAAGCGGCGCAAGCGGCGCTTGGTGTTGTGAATAAAGTGTTTATGCTTTCCTTCTCGTTGGCGCTTGGTATCGGGCAGGGTTATCAACCCGTTTTAGGCTATAATTACAGCGCAAAACGCTTTGACCGCGTAAAATCGGCGTATCTATTCACGCTCACTTTCTCTACCGTTGTCATGGCTTGTTTCGGCTTAATTTGCGGTGTATTTGCTCCTTTCGTTATGAAGATATTTAGTTTATCTTCCGAGGCGAGAGAAATAGGTGCGTTGTCGCTACGTTTGCAATGTATTTGCATGCCGCTATTGCCGTTGAACTTCATGGCAGGGCTGACCTATCAATCGGTCGGAAATAAGGGGATAGCGTCGCTGCTTTCCGTTTCCCGACAAGGCTTGTTTTATATCCCTGCGGTATTGATTTTGCCCAAGGTTTTGGAGTTGCTCGGCGTGCAGCTGTGTCAAGCGGTTGCGGACTTATTCGCGTTCTTCTTCGCAATACCGTTTACCGTGCTTTTCTTCCGTACCCTCAAAAAGGAAGCTTTGCTTAATGGAAATACGGAACAGATAGAGCAGGTATGCGACGAAGCGTCCATATAGACTAAAACAAGCATATAAAGAAACAAAAAAGCCCGTTATAACGGGCTTTTTTTGCGACCAAAGAAAAAAAATAGCAAATATGCTTGAAAATACGTGTAAAGTATGGTATACTAGACAAGAATAAAGCAAGCCTGATTTTTAAGGGTAAATTTGTCTTTTACTGCGTTAAAATCTTTGCAAAACGTTAGGGTCTTGCTGTAAATTTTGCCTTGTACGACGGACGATTATTTTATTGATTTGCAGGAATGCTTATTTCCCGATTCGCCTTATAAATTATGCTACAAAGGATATTTCGACGAGTAAAACCATGTTTGAACAAGTATTAACGGAAATCAAAAATTACGAAAAAATTATCATTCATAGACATTCCAGTCCCGACGGTGACGCGTTGGGCAGTCAAATCGGCTTGAAACATATTTTACAGGACAACTTTCCTCAAAAGACGGTGTATGTTGTCGGCGACGGTGCGAAGCGCTATTCTTTTATGGACGGCTCGACAATGGACGAAATCGACGATATGGAGTATGAAGGCGCGCTTGCTTTTATTCTCGACTGTGGCTCTAGCTCGCTCGTTTCGGACGCCCGCTATCAAAAGGCGGCGAAAGTGATTCGCATCGACCACCATATTTATTGTGAAAATTTCGCGGACATTGAAATTGTGGACACGTCCTATGAAAGCTGTTGCGGACTCATCACCGAGTTTGCGCTTGAATGCGGCTTGGCGCTTTCCCCCGAATCGGCGAAGGCGTTGTATACGGGTATGGTCACCGACTCGGGTAGATTCCGTTACGATTCTACGACCTCGAATACGTTTCGTTTAGCCTCGGCGCTTATGGCGCAAAAGTTTGACGTAAACAGTATTTACTCTCAGCTATATGCCGACGATTTTTTCTTTGTGCGTTTGCGCGCGCAGTTTGTGTTAAAAATTCAATTCACCGAATATAACGTAGCGTACATCTATACAACGAAAGAGGAGCTTGCGAGCTACAATGCGGATACGTTTACGATTTCGCGCGGCATGGTGGGTACGATGGCGGACCTTCGCGGCGTGGATATTTGGGTCAACTTCACGGAAACGGAAGACAATGTGCTTGTTGAAATCCGTTCGAGCAAATATACGGTACAGCCCGTAGCGGTCAAATATGGGGGCGGCGGTCATGCAAAAGCTTGCGGCGCGGCGGTGAAAGACCGCGCGGAAGCCATGGCGCTCTTGGAAGACTTGAACGCATTTGCAAAAGGAGAACAAGAATGAATAATTTAGAGAATATGAAAAAGGTTTTAGAAAAAATCAAGGAAAATCAAAAAATCATTATTTTCCGTCATTTCCGTCCCGACGGAGATGCGGTAGGCTCGACGAAAGGCTTACAGGCGATTTTGAAAGCGACCTATCCCGAAAAAGAAATCTATTTACAAAACGCTGACTTTTCCGAGTATCTTGCCTTTTTAGGCAAGGAAGACGAACCGCTCTCCGACGAAGCGTACGCGGACGCGCTTGGAATCGTGCTCGATACAGCAACGAAAGAACGTATTTCCAACAAAAAATACCTGCTTTGCAAGGAGCTTATCAAAATCGACCACCATATTCCCGTGCAGCCTTACGGTGCGATTGAATGGGTGGAAGAAGAACGCTCGTCTACTTGTGAAATGATTGCGGCGTTTTACGACGCGTTTAAGGACGAATTAAAGTTGACGACGGAAGCTGCGACGTATATTTTTACGGGTATGGTCACCGATTCGGGCAGATTCCGTTTCCGAGACGTATCGGGGGAAACCATGCGTCTTGCGGGGCTGATGCTCAATCAAAACATCGACGTTGAGTTTATTTATTCGAATTTGTATTTAAAAGATTTTGATTCTTTCAAATTCGAAGCGTACGTGCATAAGAAAATGCAAATCAGTGAAAACGGCGTAGCGTCATTATTCGTCACGAAGAAAATGAAGAAAAAATTCGGTTTGTCGAATGAACAAGCAAGCGCGTCCGTATCGTATATGGATTCCATTAAAGGCGCGCTTATTTGGCTTGCGTTTATCGACAACGGCGACGGATCGATTCGCGTAAGACTCCGCTCCCGTTTCGTGACGGTGAGTGAGCTTGCGGAGAAATACCGCGGCGGCGGACACGCCTGTGCAAGCGGCGCGACGGTGTATTCCAAAGCGGAAATGAAAGCACTTTTAGCGGACGCGGACGCACTTTTGAAAGAATATAAGGAAAAGAATCAGGGTTGGTTATGAAAATATTAATTACGAACGACGACGGGGTGGATACGCTTGGCATTCGCCTGCTCGCAAAATGGGCGCAAAAATTAGGCGAAGTGACGGTAGTCGCGCCGAAAGTAGAACAAAGCGGCAAAAGCCACGCAATCGACTTTATCACGCCCGTAGAAATCAAAAAAGTACCTTTTACCGACGGAATTACGGCATATTCCATGTCCTCCACGCCCGCGGACTGCGTGCGCTTCGGTACGCTCGCGCTTGATAAGAAATTCGATCTCGTTTTATCGGGTATCAACTGCGGAGTGAATTTAGGTGCGGACCTCGTATATTCGGGCACGTGCGGGGCGATTTTCGAAGCGGCGCGTATGGGGATTCCCGCAATCGCGTTTTCCGCATTCCCCGACGGACAGGAAAAGGCGGCGGCGTATTTTGACCAAGTGTACGATTATATCATGAAGAATAAGCTCTTTGACGAGTGTTTGCTTTTCAATGTAAACATTCCCCACGAGCCGAAAGCGATCCGTATGACCTATCAAGGTTCGCCGTATTTTTCGGATAGATTTATTTTGAAAGAAGGGGATATTTACGTGCAGGAGGGGGAACCCATTCCCGACGTCTGCCCCGATGATTGCGACCGTGACACGGTAGCGCTGTTACAAGGCTATATTTCCATCACTCCCTTGCTTACGACTCGTACGGATATGAAAGTATTCGAGAAATATAGAACCAAAGACTAAAAACAAGCCGAAAATCGGCTTAAAAACAAACAAAGCAGGCATTCCTCGTGGGAATACCTGCTTTTATAATATTTCGTTAAATTTGGGGCGTTATACGGCTTGGAAATATTCCCAAGCTTCGTTTGCGTGGACGGTTGCGAACGCGCAGTAGCGTGCGACGGGTAATTCTTCCAAGAAAACATTCACGTAATCGGTGGGATTGTATTTGTACGTGCTCGAAAGCTCACCGCCACCCGTGATATTCCCGAACATTTCCCCCCAACCGCCTTTGTAGTTGAGATATTCTTGGAAATCATTGTAGTGGTTGTAGGTATAGAAAACGTGGTGCTCGTTAAGTTCGTATATGCCGTCGTAATCAAGGTCATTTTTGCCGTAGACGATACGCGCCGCGCCACGAGTGATAGTGGAGCCGTTATTGTATATTTTGATAGGATAGCTCGGGTCACAATCCGTGCCCGTCGTGCCGATATCGATTTCGTAATATTTCAAGCTGCCACCGCAGCCGCTAATATTCGGAAGCTCGGGTTCGTACGGGTACTTACTCGTACTGCCCGAGAAAGCGGTGTTGTTTACACGCAAATATTCTCCCCAAATGCTGTCATCGGGGTCGGCTTTCTTGTTGGAATCGTAGTTTTTTGGTACAGTCCCGAATGCATATACATATGCCGCTACTTCTTCCAAAGTAATATAGCCGCCGTCGCGATAGACGGTGAACGCAGGCGCGCCGTACGCGTCGAGTACCGTATATGCCTTTCCATTCTCTGAGAACTGCATTTCGCTGTTGCGGATAAACATTCCGTTACGGCTTGGCTGATAAGTCGAAAGGATAGGCTCTTGATCGGGTGTTTTCAGCTCGCCCGACATAAATCCGTGTAAAGAACGGTAATAGGCGTCTTCGTTGCTCGTCGCGGGCGTGTAGTTTTGATAGAATGCATGTTCCGTAATATTTGCGTAAGGATCGTTTCCAACGTCGGGCAAGTCCTCGCCGCCGCTAATCGAGCCGTACTCATAGGAAAGCAGGTAGCAACCTTTGTCAAATTCCACTTGTCCTTCATAATTCTGAATGGAGCCCATTACTTTGATTTCGTAGCCAACGCCAATAAGGCTTGCGCCGTCGCCCTTGAGCTGATAACACATCATCGTGCGGTTTTGCGGCTCGTGCACGCG
This sequence comes from Clostridia bacterium, assembly GCA_017462825.1. The sequence continues at coordinate 49,787 of JAFTQI010000004.1, forward strand.
CATAATCAACGTAACGCCCTTGCTCGACGAATATTTTTTGGTGATTTTCGTTACCGTACC
>JAFTQI010000026.1 GCA_017462825.1 Clostridia bacterium
AAACGGCAACGGAACTCAAAGCGGACGTGCAAGCGTATCATTTAAGCGATGGGTATAAAACGGAACTGAATAGAATTTTATCGGGAAAAAAGCGCGAGGTCTTTCTCGGCAATCCCGCGAATTATTTTATCATTACGAAAGACGATACGGCAAGGCGTGTAATGGCGCGCGGTTTGGTTTCCGCTTTGTATAAAAAGGGAAGATTGCAATCTCGAAGATATACGATTATTGATTTGAGCGATAGGGACTGTTCACTTGCGAGTTTGGAAGAACTCTATCACATCAATCAAGGCGCGACGGTGTACTTGAAAATAAGCGACGCAAATTTCCCAGAGGGCGAGCAAAGCCGTAGCGCGGTGGATATGAAACGGGTGTGTGAAATCGTCAAGAAAAAGGGCGCGAAAACGCTGACGATTTTTTGTATGGATACGCCGTCCGATAAGCAAAGAACGAAGGTTGAGAATTATATGACGGGCGTTCCGCTTATCGTTTTTACGGATAATTTGTATAAGAAGGAAACGGCGAAAAACGCGCTTATTCAAATGGCAAGAGCAGAGAATTTCACCGTTTCGGAAGAGCTTTTGCAAAAGGTGGAATGCTCCGAGCGTAGTTATACACATACCGAGCTTGAACAGACGTACAACGTTTGGCGCGCGGAATATATGGGCACGGAAGTATTCCCCGAATATAAAAAATACGTAACGCATATCACGGAAGAAGAAAAGCAAGTGCAAACGTCCGACGCCTATAAGAAATTGCAGGAAATGATCGGGCTTACGCAGGCAAAAAGGGTGATTGACGGCGCGATTCACTATTTCAAATTGCAACAGGAATACCGCAATAGAGGTATCGAATTTAACCGTCCCGCTATGCATATGTGTTTTACGGGTAGACCGGGTACGGCAAAAACGAGCGTTGCAAGGTTGGTTGCGGAAATCTTCAAGGACAACGGAATTGTCAGCGAAGGTCGGCTTGTTGAGGTTGGTAGAAGTCAGCTCGTCGGACAGTTTGTCGGGCATACCGCGCCGAACGTGAAAGAACTTTTTAAAAAGGCAAAGGGCGGCGTGTTGTTTATCGACGAAGCGTATTCGCTGGTGGAAGATAAAAAAGGCTTGTACGGCACGGAGGCAATCAATACCATCGTGCAAGAAATGGAGAATTGCCGCGAAGATACGATTGTGATTTTAGCAGGCTACCCCGATGAAATGAATGGGCTTTTGGAGTGGAACCCCGGTATGAAATCGCGTATTGCATTCCACGTTTCCTTTGACGATTACACGGAAACCGAGCTTTTGGATATTACGAAATTACTCGCCAAAGACCGTGGTATGATGCTTGATAGGGCGGCGGAAGAAAAGTTGTTGTCTATCTATGCGGAAGCAAGGAAAGATAAGGCGTTCGGGAATGGGCGTTTTGCGAGAAATCTTTTGGAAAAAGCAAAATTCAATCAAGCCAACCGTTTTATGAAAATGGATTTGGCGTTTGTTTCCGACGACGAAATTCGTACGCTTACGGCGGATGATTTTGAATATGAAATCAAAAAAGACGATAATCGCCCACGCTTGGGTTTTGGCGAATAAATATAGAATGGGCGTACCAAAA
>JAFTQI010000027.1 GCA_017462825.1 Clostridia bacterium
CATTCGATGTATTCGCCCGTTGCAGCCTTTCTGCTGTCAACAACAACTACACGGTAGATAGGGTTCTTCTTGTCGCCCATTCTCAAAAGTCTCATTTTTACCATAATAATACCTCCAAAGTATCTTAAAATATTTTTTCTTTTATTTCAACCGACTTTCGTCGTTTGATTTTCTTTTGTTAATTTTCGCCCGCAATTCACCGCCAAAAACAGCGGAGACGCAAGCCCGACACAGTATTGCGCCGCATATACGTTGTTTTTTAGAAAGGCATTCTAAATTTGCCTTTATTCCCCTTCAACTGCTTCATCAGCGTCTTCGTTTGTTCATACTGTTTCAAAAGCTGATTGATTTCCTGTACGCTCGTACCCGAGCCCGCCGCGATACGGCGTTTTCTCTTGCTGTCGATAATCGAGGGGTTATTGCGTTCTTGCATCGTCATCGAAAGAATGATCGCTTTCGTGCGCTCGATACGCTTTTCGTCCACGTCTCCTTCGTTGACCTTGAGTTTCCCCGCACCGGGGAGCATAGAAAGCATCGCCGACGCGCCGCCCATCTTTTTCATCATGGAGAACTGCTCCAAATAATCATTGAGCGTAAACGTGTTCGCGAGCATTTTTTGCTGCATTTTCTTCGCGTCTTCTTCCGTAATCGCTTGCTGCGCTTTCTCGATTAGGGACAACACGTCCCCCATGCCGAGAATTCTCGAAGCCATACGATCGGGATAGAACGGCTCTAAATCGGTGAGTTTTTCGCCTACGCCGATAAACTTAATCGGCTTGCCCGTCACCGCTTTGATCGAAAGACAAGCGCCGCCGCGCGTGTCGCCGTCGAGCTTCGTCAAAATCACGCCCGTCACGTCCAAACGCGCATTGAAGGTTTCCGCTACGTTCACCGCTTCCTGACCGGTCATCGCGTCCACGACAAGCAACGTTTCCGTTACGTCGATTTCTTTCTTGATATTTTCAAGCTCTTGCATGAGCGAATCGTCGATTTGCAAACGCCCTGCCGTATCCAAAATCACCGTATCGTAATTCATAGAGCGCGCGTATTCAATCGCTTGTTTCGCCGTTTTTACAGGGCTTTGCGTGCCCTTTTCAAAGACTTCCACCTGCGCATTTTTTCCAACAACTTGGAGCTGCGTAATCGCTGCGGGACGGTAAATGTCGCCCGCTACCAGCAAAGGTTTCTTACCCTGTTTTTTGAGCTGAATAGCAAGTTTGCCGCAAAGGGTCGTTTTCCCTGCGCCTTGCAAACCGCACATCATAATCACCGTCGGAAGACGAGGCGCGACCTCAATCTTCGCATTTTTCGAGCCCATAAGCTCAATCAATTCGTCGTTGACAATCTTGATTACCTGCTGCGCTGGGTTGAGCGAGGATAAAATTTGCTGCCCAACCGCCTTTTCCGAAACTTCCGCGATAAACTGCTTGGCAACCTTTAGATTTACGTCCGCTTCCAAGAGCGCCACGCGTACTTCGCGCATCGCCGTGCGGATTTCAAGCTCCGTCAGTTTCCCGCGCTTGGTCAGCTTGGAAAATATATGATTTAATCTTTCCGATAATCCACCGAATAATGCCATTTTTTCTTATTCCTTGTTCTTCAGCGCGTCAATTTGCGCCTGTAACTCTTGCAACGTACGTGCAAAACCGAGTTTTTCTTCATAGCTTTCCAGCTGTTTTCTGCTTTTGTTTAAACAATCGGATACGCTTTGCCTAGAAACACCCTTTTGCTCGGCAATTTCCGCCAAAGACAAATCGTAATTAAAATACAAATCGGTAATCTCTCTTTGCGTTGCCGTCAGTAAGGGCGAGTACAAGTCCAAAAGCCGAAGAAATTCTAAATCGTCTTTCATTTTTGCACTCCTTTTCCGTATTACCGTAGTCCATTATACACGATTAAAAAATAAGTGTCAAGCAAAAATACTTGACACTGGTAACTTTTTTCTAATTTTTTTCCTTTTTCTATATAATGAAATGGAGCACGTCGACGAAAATCGCAAAACCGAATAAGAATATGATTCCCGCGAGATTGACAATCATTTCCACTTTGCGGTTAATCGGTTTTTTGCGAATCCATTCAATGATACAAAAAATAACTTTGCAACCGTCGAGCGCGGGAATGGGCAAAAGGTTAAACACCGCCAAATTCACCCCGATAAACGCCGCGATATTTAAAAAAGAAAGGAAACTGTACGAAGCCGCTTGCGCCGTCACTTCAATCGTGGTAACAGGCCCGCCCATCGCACGAATCCCAATTTTCCCTGTGATAAGCTCTCCAAGCGAACGTAAAATCGTTCCGCCCGTTTTGAAAGAGTACACGAACGATTGCCCAATCGTATCAAAGAATCCTTGCTTTACGGTCACGGTGGAAATCCCCCCGCCGCGCGTAGTTTTCATGACCGTTTCGCCCGTTTCCTCATCCGTCACTTCTTCACGGCAAGCGATACCAAGCGAATAAAAAAGAACGTTGGCGTCCGACATATTTTTCGGCTCGGCGTCTTCCCAAAGGGTAAGCTCTAAATCCTGCTCTTTCCCGTCACGAAGAATCGTCAACGTCACGACGTCGCCCTTTTCCTTGCCGTCAAGCGCGTCGAGATAGTCCGTCACCATATACATCTTTTCGCCGTTGATTTCTACAATAATGTCCCCCGTTTGTAATCCCGTCGCATACGTTTCTTGCGCCAAAGGCGTATCGTATTTATCGGGCGCGCTCTTGACAACCTGTAAAACGGGCCTGCCGTAAACGCCGAACATTATAAAAATTAAAAAGAGCGCCAATAGATAATTCATCGTCGCGCCCGCGATCAAAACAATGATACGTTTCCACGGTTTTTGATCGTTGAACCGCGCCCCTTTAGGCTCGGGATACTCTTCTTGCGGCTTTTTTTCTTGCGAAAGAGCGTCCGTTTCTTTGGAATTTTCCGTTTTCAACGCGGACACGCCCCCATCGTTTTCTTCCTTTTGCGGAAATTCCCCAAACGGCTCTTCCTCGTCTTTTACGGATTCTTCCTCGTAATCGTCCTCACCGTCAAACGCGCAATACCCGCCGAGCGGAATGATACGAAGCGCAAAAAGCTCGCCCGTTTTTTTGCTGCGCTTTTTGAAAATCGCAGGTCCGAACCCGACGGAAAACTCGTTAATTTTAAACCCAAGCACTTTTCCCGCGATATAGTGCCCAAATTCGTGAATGGTCACCATCGCGAGCAAAATCCCGATTGCGAGCAAAATTCCGCCGAAAGATGAAATGAAATTTGAAGCCAATAATTGATAGGTCAATGCAAACTCCCAGTTTTCCTTTTTAAGGAAATGACGACGCGCCGTCTTATACTTTTTCGATGAACGCCCGTGCAAGCGCTCTTGCGCGCACGTCCGTTTCTTTTAAAATCTCATACGATTCGGGTTTTACCCGTTCCGTTTTCTCGAGTGCGTATTGAATAGTTTCGGCAATTTGCGTAAAAGCTATCCGTCCGTTTAAAAACGCATGCACCGCAATTTCCCCCGCGCCGTTGAGCGCACAGGAATAGTTATCCCCCATTTCCGCGCTCGTCAAAGCCAAATCATAGCACGGGAAACGTTTTCTCTCCAAGGGTAAAAACTTGATGACGCCGAGCTTTTCAAAATCAAGCGATTTCAAATGACAATCGTAGCGCTCGGGATAAGTAAGCGCGAGCTGAATGGGCAATTCCATCGTCGGATAACTCATTTGCGCCATCACGCAACCGTCGTCAAACTCCACCATCGAGTGAATAATACTCTCGGGCTGTACGAGCGTATAAATTTTTGAAAGTTCGGTGTCGTAAAGCCACTTCGCTTCAATCACTTCAAAGCCTTTATTGAGCAAGGTAGCCGAATCGATCGTGATTTTCGCGCCCATATTCCACGTCGGATGCTTTAGCGCAGACGCGGGCGTAACGGACTTTAGCTGCTCGGGCGTGTACGAATAGAACGGCCCTCCGCTCGCCGTAATCATCAGTCGTTTAAAGGGTGCATTCGTGCGAAAATTGAGCGCTTGCCAAAGCGCGGAGTGTTCGCTGTCCACGGGCATTAAATCGATACCTGCTCCCTTGATTTTACTCATTACAAGCGCACCGCCGCATACGAGGGTTTCCTTGTTTGCAAGCGCAATCGGCTTTTTAAGCTCGATTGCTTTCAAGGAATATTGCAGCCCCGCAAATCCCGTTGCCGCTACGAACGCTACGTCCCCATAGGCAATCGCCTCCTCCGCCGCTTTTTCACCGTAACCGAATTTGACGCCGTCGGGAATTTGATGCGCAATCGACTTTCCAACCTCCTCGTTCACAAGGGCGCAATACGCAGGCTTAAACTCCCGCACCTGCGCTAAAAAGAGCTCGGCGGACGAGTTCGCCACGATGCTTTTGATTTGAAATTTATCAGCGTGCCGACGAACGACTGAGCATACTTGTTTGCCAATCGAACCGGTCGAACCGATCAAAGAAACCGTTTTCATTAGAATATTCCCACTGCAATCTTTACGCAAACAAACGTCGCATAAACGATGATGGTTGCGAAGAATACGCTATCCAAACGGTCTAATACGCCGCCGTGACCGGGCATGATTTTGCCCATATCTTTAATGCCAAGCTTGCGCTTGATACTGCTTTCCACAAGGTCGCCAAACGCGGTTGCAATCGACGCGAGCAAGCCCAAACCCAAGTAAACGGGCAGCCAAACGTACATTTTATCAAACGTACCGCAAGCGCCATTATACGCGAAATACAAAATCAACGCGCCGAGCACGCCGCCTACGAGCCCGCCGATACCGCCGATAACCGTCTTATTCGGGCTTAAATTCGGGGTCATTTTCTTAGGGAAATACTTTTTAAAACTGATACCGAAAACGTATGCAATCGAGTCCGCACAAGGCGCAACGACGAAAATGAACAAAATCAATAGTCTCGAATCGAACGCGTAAGGCGCAAGCTCTAACCCCGCTTCCGCGTGGTTGACAAGGGAAAGTAAGCAAAGGAGCATTGTGGGGTATACCGCCGACAAAAGCGCAATCCCCGTGCTTTCCAAGCTCGTCGTCATGTACCGAATCACGAGCAAGGAAAGAATCACTACAATCACCGCGAAAAGACAAATGCCTAAAACGGTTAAGCCGATTCCCCATTTCCATTCCGACAGCGCCACCGCAGGGACTGCAATGGTCGCGTACGCATACACAACGCCGCGTTGTGCTTTCGTCGTTTTTTCCTTGACCGCACGGAGCATTTCAAACGCGCCGAGAATGGCAAACGCCCAAATCAAGCCGTCGAAATAAAATTCTCCATAGGGCAAAAAGATTTTCAAGCAATAGAACGCTATGAGTAGCGCGATATAGCATGTGCCTGAAATCAAACGTATTTTCATAAGTTTATCCGCCTTATTTTCTTCTTACAAAACGCAAGGGCGGCGCACTACTCTCATTTCGTCGCATACCTGCCCCTTTGTTTCCTTATTTTTTGTTTTTTATTTGTTCGTCCGTCTTTCCAAATCTTCTAGTCCTCGACGAGAAATCGAGAATCGCTTTATCCAATTCTTTGTCCGAAAAATCGGGGAACATTTTTTCCGAGAAATACAACTCCGCATACGCCGCTTGGTACAAAAGGAAATTCGAAAGCCGCACTTCCTTTCCCGTACGAATAATTAAATCGGGGTCAGGGACTTCCGAAGTATAAAGTAGCTTAGAAAAACTCTCCTCCGTCACCTTTTCGCCTTTCTCGACCGCCGTATTTACTGCATGCACGATTTCGTCGCGCGAGCCGTAACCCACGGCAACGCAAATGCCTTTGCCCTCATAGCAAGCGGTTTCTTCTTCCGATTCATGTAAGGATTTTTGAATATCTTCGGGCAAAAGGGAAATGTCCCCAATGGCGCGAAGTCGCACACCGCGCGCGCATACCCTGCCAATGTATTGCTTGAAATGGTTACGGAAAAGATTAAAAAGCCCTTCAAGTTCTTCTTTCGGGCGTTTTAAATTCTCCGTAGAAAGCGCATATACGGTAATGTAGTCCACGCCCAAATCAAAGGCATGCTCCATAAGCCCTATCATACGCTCCATACCGTTTTTATGGCCAAAAGAGCGCGGCATTAAACGTTTTTTCGCCCAACGTCCGTTTCCGTCCATAATAATCGCGATATGTCGGGGAATATTCACCCCCTGCATTATCTTATTCTTGCGCATGGCTTAAATAGTCATCAATTCTTTTTCTTTCGAAGAAATAATCGTTTCGAGCTTGCTCATGTACCCCGAAACCGTCTTTTCTACGTCCGCTTCACAGCCAGCCGCTTCGTCTTCGGAAAGTTCTTTCGCCGTCTTCATTTTCTTGATAACGTCCATCGCTTCGCGGCGGTGGTTACGAACGGCAACCTTCGCTTCTTCGCCCATCTTCTTCGCTTGTTTAACAAGCTCGCGACGGCGTTCTTCCGTCATATCGGGGAATACCAAACGGATTACGTTCCCGTCGTTAGAGGGGGTCAAACCGATATTCGATTGCAAAATCGCTTTTTCGACCGCTTTGAGCAAGGATTTATCCCAAAGACTGATTTGCAAGCATTTCGCGTCCAAAGCGGATACGTTACCAAGCTCGATAAGCTTGCTCATACCGCCGTATGCTTCCACTTCCAATCTATCGAGAATGCGAGGGTTTGCTCTCCCCGTACGAATCGCGCCGTAATCTCTATCGAGCGCGTTGATCGTGTTTTCGCATTTTTCTTCAAGTTCAAACATCATCTCTTCAATCTTTTCATTTTCAATCATAATATATTCTCCTGAATTATTTTATTTTCTTGCCGCAACGGAAATACCGTTAGGTAATAATCGTACCCAAATCTTCGCCGCAAACCGCGCGCACAATCGAATTTTCTTCGTTCAAACCGAACGCCAACGTCGGTACGTTGTTTTCCATACACATCGTCGCCGCCGTGAAATCAATTACTTTCAAGCCGCGGTTAATAATATCGGCATAATGCAATTCTTCATACTTTTTCGCGAACGGATTCGTCTTGGGATCGGAATCGTAAATACCGTCCACGTTCTTCGCCATAAGCAATACGTCCGCGTCGATTTCACAAGCGCGGAGCGCCGCAGCGGTATCCGTCGAACAGTAGGGATTCCCCGTGCCGCAAGCGAAAATAACGATTCTGCCCTGTTCAAAATGGCGCAATGCCTTACGCAAAATAAACGGCTCTGCCAAGGAAATCATATCCAAAGCAGTTTGCACGCGTACAGGTACGCCCCGTTGCTCGATTGCGTCCATCATAGCGAGCGAATTCATAACGGTGGCAAGCATTCCCATTTGGTCTGCCGTTGTTCTATCCATCTTCGTGCCTTGACGGCCGCGCCAAAAGTTTCCGCCGCCGATTACCAAACCGACTTCTACGCCCATATTATGGATTTGCACAATTTGCTCAACCACAGGCGCAATAACTTCGTGATTCAAACCGAAGCGTTGGTCTCCTGCAAGCGCTTCGCCGGAAAGTTTCAAGAGCACTCTTTTGTATTTAGGTTGCATTGTAACGATTCCTCCTTACAATCGCAGTTTTTTTACATAGTAAAAAAGCCCGCAATCATTCATTTTATCTATTATAACATACTTTTCCAAAGAATGCTATACTATTTCAAAAAAAATCCTTGAAAATAAGGAAAATTTTTTCGACAAAAAAAGCGGCTTTTGCCGCTTTATTTTTTATACTATATAACGGAAACGACCATTTTCCCCTTTCGACGCGCAAACTCTACTGCTTTCGCCGCACCGCCCCACGAATACCGAACCCCCGAAAGCACAAAATCCGCCTTCAAAGTCGCGCACTCGTTGGAGCGAATGATCGCATACCTGGGTGGCACGTACGCCTCTAAAAAATACACGCTATCGTCAAAATATTCGGGCATATAAAACGCTTCCGCTTCCTTAGGCATATAAGACAAAAAGAGGGTGTTTTTGATATGCGGATAGCTTTCTTTAAGCTCTGCCACCGTCCGCGCACAAATACCGTCAAACGCACCCCGACCGCCCGAATAAAACTGCCCCACGTCATATTTTTCAATCAACTCGACGATACTGTCTTTAATTCGGTCTTTATACGGCTCGTAATCATATTTTGCATGCCCGAAAAATACACACGATTTCATAAATAGCCCTCTTTTTTAATTATTATACTCTATATATCGACAATTGTCAAGTAGCAGAGTATGTCATATAATTTACTTATGATTTCGTATGCACCTTTTTATAAAACAATTAAAGAGAAAAATATTTCGACTTATAAACTAATTAACGTTTATAATATTAGCCGTAGTCTTTTGGATCGATTAAAGCACGACAAACCCATTACTATGGTGACCTTAAACGATTTGTGTAAGATTCTTGATTGCAAAGTAGAAGACGTTATCGTTTATATTCCCGATTAATATGAAAACGAAAATTTTTAAATTATGGAAATAGCAAAGAGAATCGGACAAAACTTAAAAGAAGCGCGGAAATTTAAGGGACTTACTCAAAAACAGGTGGCATCTATGATGCATATGACCCAGCAACAGTATAGCCGCTTTGAAAACGGCGTGTTTGAATTGAATTATCAACAAATTCTTTCTCTTTGCCAAATTTATGAAATTTCCCCGAACGAACTTTTTAATGTGGATTAAATGAAAACCGCACCGTGAACGCGTACACGGTGCGGTCATTTTTTCTTTTTTGGGCATTTTTTATTCGTTCTCTATGAGCGACGTTCTTTGCTCTTATATTATGTACACGCTTTGCGTGTATAGACCATTTTTGCGGTGGATGACGCAAGCGGAGCTTGCTTTTGGGGGGCTTTTCCCGCTATCGCGGCAATTGACGTTGAGTCTTTAAGGCACTGCCTTAAAAATCTGCAAGGGTGATCCACCCTTGACCCGTGCCCATTAGAACAAAAAACTCCGCGCGAGGAATCTCGCGCGGAGTCATTTTTCTTTTAAGGGAAGATTAGTTCTTCATTGCCGCTACTTGTTTCGCAACTTCTTCGCTCAAATCTTCGCTCTTCTTTTCAAGACCTTCGCCCATTACGAAGAATGCGAACTTTGCAATGCTCGTCTTGCCTGCGTTCAAGAGTTCGGAAATCTTCTTGGAGTCGTCTTTGATGAACGCTTGTTCTACAAGACAGTTTTCTTCATAGAATTTCTTGATTCTACCCATAACCATCTTTTCAGCGATTGCTTCGGGCTTGCCTTCGTTCATCGCCTGTTGCTTCAATACTTCCTTTTCCTTTTCGATTACGTCCGCCGCAACTTCGTCTTTCGTAAGGTATGTGGGCTTCGTGAACGCGATTTGAAGGGTTACGTCGTGCGCAACTTCTTTCGCTTCAGCCGTAGCTTCGCCGTTCATGTCAAGCATAACGCCGAGCTTACCGCCAAGGTGGATATAGCTTTCAAGGAAGCCGTTGGATTCATAGCGTACGAATCTTCTTACAGCGATCTTTTCGCCGATAACTGCGATCTTGCTCTTCAAATATTCTTCTACCGAGCTACCGTCAGCTACTGCGCAGCCAAGCAATGCTTCTACGTCTGCGGGGTTGGATTTAACAACGACCTTTGCGCATTCGTTAGCGATTTCAAGGAATTGAGGGTTCTTTGCAACGAAGTCGGATTCGCAGTTGAGTTCGATAAGAACGCCTACGTTACCTTCGATATAGCAAGCAACGATACCTTCCGCTGCGATACGGGAAGCTTTCTTATCCGCTTTCGCGATCCCTCTTTCACGAAGAAGGTCTGCCGCCTTGTTCATATCACCGTCAGCGTCGGTAAGTGCTTTTTTGCAGTCCATAACGCCTGCGCCCGTCTTTTCGCGGAGCGCCATTACGTCTTTAGCAGAAATAGCCATAATTATTTTCTCCTTATTTTTTAAAATTTAGAAAGGTGAACTTTCACCCGTTGTGTTTACAAAAACTTACGCGTTTGCTTCCGCTGCTTCCACAACTTCTTCGATGGATTCAGCCGCTTTTTCTTCCACTGCGGGAGCAACAATCGCTTCTTCGCCTTGGTTTGCTTCGATAACTGCATTAGCCATTACGGAAGCAATCAATTTGATCGCGCGGATTGCGTCGTCGTTACCGGGGATAACGTAATCGATTTCGTCGGGATCACAGTTGGTGTCGGTGATTGCAACGATTTTAATACCAAGCTTTTTCGCTTCTTTGATAGCGATATCTTCGTTGTGGGGGTCAACCACGAACATAACGCCGGGCATAGCCTTCATCGTTTTGATACCGCCAAGGTTCGCTTGCAATTTGCCCATTTCTTTCTTCAAGAGCATAACTTCTTTCTTGGGCAAAACTTCGAAATCGCCGTTCGCTTCCATAGCTTCGAGCTTTTCAAGTCTTTCAACGCGGCTTCTCATCGTCTTGAAGTTGGTAAGGCAACCGCCAAGCCATCTGCTGTTTACGTAGTACTGACCGCAACGTTCAGCTTCTTCCTTGATAGCGTCTTGCGCTTGTTTCTTCGTACCAACGAAAAGAACAGTCTTGCCTTCTTTAACGCTGTTGCAAACGAAAGAGTACGCTTCTTCGATCAAGTTCGCGGTAAGTTGCAAGTCGATGATGTGAATGTCGTTTCTTGCCGCGAAGATGTACTTCTTCATTTTGGGATTCCACTTTCTCGTCTGATGACCGAAGTGAACGCCTGCTTCTAAGAGCTGCTTCATAGTAATAACTGCCATAATTCAAACCTCCGTTTTTCCTCCCCGCCCCGTGTTGGCTCGTAATGACGTCCGCATGCAAAAAAATTTACGGACACGGATTACGCACGTGATAGCGAGTGTGAATTTTCAGCCTTTCTATTTTACCATAAAGGGAAAAAGAGCGCAACTTATTTTCAATCGTTTTTTCTATTTTTTTCAAGCTTTTCAAAGAAAAATCTTCGCTTTTTATATATTTTATATATAATTAAAAAACGGACGTGCAAAAACGGGCGGTTTTGTAAACCGCCCGTTTCCCCTTTTTTCCTTTCTTATTCCAATTCTTCCGCTTCGTCCGCGCCTTCAAACTTTTCGTATTGATGGCAAAATTCCGCGAATACTTCGTCCAAAAGTTCTTCGTCTTCCAAAGGTACGAGCATCGCGTCGTCGCCCTCTCCTTCCAAACCGAAGATAATCACTTCGTCTTCTTCCTCTTCGCATTCGGGCTCAGCCTTTTGGAACACGCAGTACATATTCTTTCTATACTCGATCGTTGCGATATGATACAATTTTTCAATCGTACCGTCGTCCGCCTCAAGTTCAAAAATACGGTCTTCGTCATCGTAAATTTCGTCTTTGATTTCTTCTGCCATTTTCTTTTCCTCCGCTTTTTTATTCTTTATTTTTTCCCGATTGAGCCAGCTTTCTAAAATATAGGACGCCGCAATCGAATCGATCGTCTTCTTCCGATCGTCACGCTTGATCCCGCCCATGATTTGCGTTTCCCGCGCTTGCATGGTTGTAAACCGCTCGTCTTCAAGCTCAATGGGTAAATCGGTCTTTGTTTTCAACGCCTCGATAAAACCGCGCGTCTTTTCCGTTTGAATACTTTCCGTACCGTCGAAATTATACGGAATCCCACAAACAATCACGCCCACGCCTCTATCCTTGGCGATTTTCGCGATTGCTTCTACGTCCTTGTGAAAGTTTCCCGTACGATTGTACGTTTCGCAGGGCATGGCGTATTCGTTAAACGGGTCGGATATCGCGACCCCTATGCGTTTGTTGCCTATATCGAAGGCGATTGCTCTTTTACCAATCATAGCCCTATTATACCACAAATGCCGCCCCCCGTCTATCATTTGAACGCATTTTTTTTCTCTCTCGTGTATTTCTTCTCGATTTTTTCACATACTAACTCTAAACGATGGAGGTAATCTTATGGAAAAATTCGTAGTCGGTATCGCACTCGGCGCAATCGGCGGCGCGTTGCTTACCGCAAATAACTATAAAATGCGTAGATTCGTTAGAAAGAGTCAGGAAGAAGTCCAAGCGAAATTGGACAAATTCATCGACGAGAAAACGGAGGAAATAGAAGAAAAAGCGGAAGATTTGAAAGAAAAAGCGGAAGAAACGTTAGAAAAACGCAAAATGAAAAAGAAAGAACAAAAAGCGGAAGCAAAATAAGGTTGAAAGCCGCCCGACTGCGCGTCGGGCGCCTTTCTTGTCAGGCATTCTTATTATTCAAACTGTTCTTCAGCCTTTCGTTTTCCGCGCGCAAGCGCGCGTTTTCTTCTTTTAACGCGGTAGCGAGCCGATCGTATAACGCATTAATTTCGTTTTCTAGTCTATGCCTTAAAAAATCCTTATCAGGCAGGGCAGGTACGCGTTCAGTCTTGTCTTTTTTTGATTTTTCCATCTTTTCCGCCTCTTGCGCCATGCCCAACTCCCGCGCGACCTTCGCAATCCGCTCAGGCTCTTTTTTGAGGGTATTGCGGTACTTATTCTGCAAGCGCAGCATTAATTTGTCGTCCCCTTGCGCGAGATTAAAAATCGCGCGACGGACGGAAATTCCCTTACTCTTTTCCTGCAAAATACTCCGAATCGCCGCGTCCGTTTCTTCTTCCGTGAACTCACGGATTTTTTCCACGGACAAGCTCGTCCCGTCCAAGAGCCGCACGATACGCTCGTCTCCTTTCTCGTTTTTCATAAGCGCATAATAATAGTTTCGCACGCTCCCTTTCGCTCTGCCGTATTGTAAACCGTACGTTTCAAAAAGATAGGTGAGCGTCTTGCCCTTACGCTTGCCTTCGGTGATGTACTTAACGAGCGTTCTCGCTTCTTCTTCCGTGTAGCCGTTGATTTTATGCATAATCAAGCCTCCGTACTTTTGATTTTCCGTGCTGATTATTTACTTATTTTTTCCTTTTTATACTTTTCCGCGTAAAAAAAGAATAGACTAAATTATGAAAGTCTATTTTTTATCTTCTTTGCCATGCGCGCTGCGCGTAAACAATCTCTTTTTCGGCACGACCAACCTTTTCGAACGCTTTGCCGAACTTTCTTTAAAAGACGGGCTCTTTATTGAGTTTGTACCCGAAGGCAGACAAGCGGTTTCTTTTTTTCTTACCGAACAAATCCGCTTTACTCCCCCAAAAGGCTGTGAAGTGTACCTTCTTAAAGAGGGGCTTGCCATCTACGCGCGGGATTTCCCGCCGAGCGACTTTTCCCTACGCGTAATCGCGCAAGCGCGCGAAGAAAACACCCTCGCCACTCTATTTTTTCAAGGCGAGCTACAGCTCTCGATAGAACGGGATAACCAGCTATTCATCGCAACCCTGCCCCCGTCTTTTGCAAATTCCGAGCTGTTTTTTGAAAGCGGTTTGCTCTTTGTAAAAACTTCTGAGCGCTTCGCCGTTTACACAAAAAGCGCAAAACTACTCCTATCCGAAAAAGCCCTTTCCTTATCGGTTGAGTCGGGAATTTTACACGCCCTTTTGCCCCTTTCCGACAACGGAAACCGCGTCGCCGAATGCGAATGGGCGTTATCCGAAACGGAATGCACGCGTTTAAAATGCGCTGTTTCCGCCAGTGAAAAGGAATTTGTTTCCCCTCGTTCCTTTGCCTACTCCTTTTTTGAAAGCGTTTTAATCGGCGCAAATTACACAGAGTTTCTCGCTGATGAATTAATAGACAAAGCGGACGGCTTGATCGGTTTCTTAGGCGATTTTGTCGGCGTAATCCCCACGGACGAGGAAAACGTTTGCGGTTTGATACGAAAAAAGTCGGAAAATCTTTTTGAGGCGGCATATTACACGGTAAAAATCGAAAAAAATAAAATTTTTGATATAACAACATAATTTACCAGACATATTGCCTTGACAAAGCCTTGCAAATACTATATAATAGGTGCGATAAATGGGCAAAATGCCTAAGAAAAGGAGTAGAAGAATATGCAGAAAATTATTTGTAAAAAGACGTACGATACGGAAACGTCCACGTTGATTAAAAAGGTAACGCACGGCTATTACGGCGATTCCGCTGGATACGAAGAAAGCCTTTACCAAACGGAAGGCGGTTTATTCTTTTTGTACGTAAACGGCGGCGCGGACAGCAAATATCCCAAGGAAGATATTATCCGCATGTCCAAAGAAAAAAAGGCTGCGTTTTTAGCGGAAAACGCTTAATCAAAAACGAAGTAAAGTAAAAATCCCTTGCTTTTTGCAAGGGATTTTTACTTTTTAATATTTCGTTACTTTTACGTAATTAATTACGATGGGTTCTTTGGGAATTTCAAATTTCTTTTCAATGTCGAAATGCCCTACGACCTTATCGTCCGAATTTACCGCAATTGATCTTTCCGTAACAAAGCTTTCGTCCGCGTAATATTCCTCAATGTACGCGTTCAAATCGTCTTGGAAATCTTCTAAAACGCTGTCGTTTTTCAACGTTGCGAAAGTGCAGTAAACGTTGCTCGGCGTTTTGCCCGTCGATAAAGAAATGAAAAACTTCGACGTTGCGCTATTGTACTTGTATTCCTTTTCCGCCATCGCGTCGTCGGAATTCTTTTGAATCCAAACGCTGTTTGACGCCGTGCTGTACGTGGAAATGTCTTCATAGTACATCGTCAACGAGCCGAACGACTGTTGCAATTTTCCGTTTTCTACCTCAAAACTGTTCCCCTCGTAGAATTCACCGTAAAGGGTATAAAGAGGTTTTTCTTGCTTACTGTCTTCCCAAACGCTGTGCGGGAAGGAGGCATAGTTTTCATACGTTGCGATCGTCTTATAATATTCCTTATATTCCAACCCGCTTTCCTTATCCGCCGTCGCGCTGTACGCGCCCGCGTACATTTTAAGCGCTTTCGCATCGTAATCGTGAATGCAAAGCCCGTCGTAATAGCCGTTTTCCGCAAGCCAAAGGAAATGCTCTACCGTCTTGGGCGCAACTTTTCTATAAAGCTTATATTTAAGGTTGTATGTTTCTCCGTTGAACTCAATTTGCATCGTTACTTGAGGATGAGAAGTTTTGCAAGCGGTAAACGAACTCGCGCAACCGAATACACTAATCGCCGCCAACGCGCCGCAAGCAATTTTTTTAAAAATCTTTTTAGACATAATCTTTCTCCGTTTTTGCATAATGCTACATCTAATATTGTACCTTTTATTTTGCTTTATGTCAATCTCTTTTTACTATTTTCTAGCAAATTTTATCCGTTTTACACAAAAGAGAGGTCAGTCTTCCCGCCCCAATAATTCGTTCGGTGTTACGTCCAATATTTTGCAAATTTTTAATAACGTTTCGTAGTCAGGCTAATTAGCTCCTTGCACCCATCTGCTTACTGTTTGCTGCGTAGTCTTTAATTCCAATGCAGGCTGCGCTTGCGCCATTTTCTTTTGCACCAATTCCGCTCGAAGATTTTCCGAAAACGTCATACCGTCCCCCTTTCTAAAAGGACTTTCTAACTATATTATACACAAAAAATGGATTGCCGTTCGGCAATCCATCTTTCGTCTGTCAGTCGGTAACTGTAACTTATTTAAGTTCAGCGGTAGCGCCAGCTTCTTTAAGCTTGTTAACGAGTTCTTCAGCGTCAGCCTTGGGAGCGTTTTCTTTGATAACGCCCATAGCTTCAACTGCTTTCTTCGCGTCAGCAAGACCAAGACCCGTTGCTTCTTTAACAACTTTGATAACCGCGATCTTGTTCGCGCCGATGTCTTTAAGAACAACGTCGAATTCCGTCTTTTCTTCTGCTGCGGGAGCTGCTTCTGCTGCGCCGCCTGCTGCGGGAGCTGCTGCAACTGCTGCGCTTACGCCGAATTCTTCTTCAAGTGCTTTTACAAGTTCGTTCAATTCAAGAACGGTCATAGCTTTTACTTCTTCAATGAGTTTCTGTACGTCCATTTTTTTAATCCTCCGATTTTTTAATAATGATTTTTAATGAATTAGGAAATTAGTTTGCTTCTTTTGCTTTTGCGATTTGATCCAAAACACCAACAAACTTGGAAAGAGAAGACTGGAAGCAGCCGAGCATCTTCGCGATAAGGACTTCCTTGGAAGGAATAGCCGAGAGCGCTTTCACGCCGTCTTTATCAAGATACTTGTTTTCCACATACGCGCACTTAGGCACGATCTTTTCTACCAATGCAGGGTTAGCTTTCGTTTCTTTTGCGAATACCGCCGCGCCGCTCGTTTCGTCCGAGCAGAATACGGTTGCCGTCGTACCGTTCAAATCAGCGTCGAAATCCGTGATACCAAGTTCGTTAAGCGCCTTTCTTACAAGCGTATTTTTATATACCTTGTATTCGCAGTTCGCTTCCTTGAACTTTCTTCTCAAATCCGTTACTTCCAAAACGGTAAGCTTGTTGTAATCCGCAAAAACAATAGACTTGCTTTCCTGTACTTTCGCTTTGATCTCTTCTACGATCAGTTTCTTTGCTTCTACATTCGCCGACATAAGTTACCTCCTTTAAGCGTTTTTCCGCCTGACATAAAAAATACCTTATACCGCGCGGCATAAGGACATAAACGTTTCGTGTTCGTATTCCCTCTACCTCGGCGAGCGGTTTCCCATTATATCTTTCGATGCTCGCTGTCTGCGGTTGATTTTTACTATGCTATTATAACATCTTCTAAAAAAGCCGTCAACTGTTTTTAACGGAATTTTCAAGAAAATTTTATTTTTTCGGTAGATTTTTACAAAAGGAAAAGCGACTGATTGCTCAGTCGCTTTTTCGTTTCTAAAAATTAGAGTTTGGGCAATACTTTTACGCCGGGGCCCATCGTGGAAGCAAGCGTTACGCTCTTAAGATACGTACCTTTTGCTGCTGCGGGCTTCGCTTTTACGATTGCGTCCATAAGCGCTGCGTAGTTTTCTACGAGCTTTTCTTTGCCGAAGCTCTTCTTACCGATCGGGCAGTGGATAATAGCGGTCTTGTCGAGTCTATATTCAACTTTACCTGCTTTTACTTCTGCGATCGCTTTTTCAACGTCCATCGTAACCGTACCGGACTTAGGGTTAGGCATCAAGCCTTTAGGACCGAGTACACGACCGATACGACCTACCATACCCATCATGTCGGGCGTGGTGATCATTACGTCGAAATCAAACCAGCTTTCGTTTTGGATCTTCGCGATGAGTTCTTCAGCGCCTACGTAATCAGCGCCTGCCGCTGCAGCTGCGTCAGCCTTAGCACCCTTTGCGATAACCAATACTCTCTTCGTCTTACCCGTACCGTGGGGAAGAACGAGTACGCCACGTACTTGTTGGTCAGCTTGACGGGGGTCAACGCCGAGACGTACGTGAAGTTCGATGGTTTCGTCGAACTTTGCTTTAGCCGTTTCAAGCAAAACGGAGATTGCTTCGTTTGCTTCGTATTGCTTGGAAAGGTCGAATGCTTTTACGCTATCTTGATATTTCTTACCGTGTTTCATACGTCCGACCTCCTTACTCTTCAACCGTAACGCCCATCGAACGAGCGGTACCTGCTACCATGCTCATAGCGCTTTCAAGGCTCGTACAGTTCAAATCAGGCATCTTCGTCTTAGCGATTTCTTCTACCTGCGCTTTCGTGAGCTTACCAACTTTTACGGAGTTGGGTTTCGCGCTTGCCGTGTCCAAACCAAGAGCTTTCTTAATAAGAACGGGTGCGGGAGGGGTCTTCAAAATGAACGTGAAGGAACGATCTTGGTAAATCGTTACGACAACGGGAATGATGAGACCGGGTTTGTCTGCCGTTTTTGCATTGAATTCCTTGGTGAAGCCGGGAAGGTTGATACCGAACGGACCAAGCGTAGAACCTACGGGAGGAGCCGGGGTCGCTTTACCAGCGGGAAGCTGCAATTTTACGACTGCTGTGATTTTCTTAGCCATAAAAAATTTTCTCCTTTGTGGTTTTATCAAGACGCCTTGAAAAAATTTGACGTCTCTCCCACATTTTTAACAATGTTAGCGCGCGTATCGTGCGCGGACCGCGGAATCGCTTACGCTTCTTCCGTCGTTTCGGGCAAAGCACCGTCCATCTTTTCGATTTGGATATATTCCACTTCTACGTCCGTCGTTCTACCGAACATGGTCGTGGAAACGGTTGCCTTTTGCGCCACTGCGTTGACTGCCTTAATCGTACCGAAGAATCCCTTCAAAGGTCCGTCCACAATCGATACCGTATCGCCGACAGCGAATGCGTCCGCCGACATTACCGGTTCTTCAAGGCGCATCTTACGGATTTCTTCAGGCTTCATGGGGATAGGTCTACCCTGAGGACCGCAAAAACCGGTTACGCCGCGCGTGCTCGTAACGTAATACCAAATTTGGTTGGTGTAAATCATCTTAATAAAGACGTAGCAAGGCATCAGTTTTCTTTCGACTACTTTCAGCTTGCCGTTCTTTTCTTCAACGACCTGCTCCATAGGGATTTTCAAGTCAACGATGTAATCGCCCAAATTGTTGTTTTCAATCAATTTTTCCAAGCTGTCTTTGACCATTGCTTCATACCCGGAATAGGTATGGAGAATGTACCACTTGGGTTGTTCGTTCATCGGCATATAGAAATCCTCCGATTACGAAATAACGCCAAGCAACCAGCCAAGCAAAGCGTCAACGCCCGTGACTACGCCAAGGAACGCCGCGACGATGACGAGAACAACGCCCGTTGTTTTAAGAACGGTGGTGAATTTAGGCCAAGTAACTTTCTTCAATTCCGAGAAAGTTTCCTTGAACTTCGCGCCCATCCGTTTGAACCAATTCGGTTTTTTATTCTTCGTTTTAGTTGCGTTTGCCATTTGTTACCTCAATACGCGCGGAATCAAACGATATGCCGCGCCTCATGGATTATTTCGATTCTTTGTGTTCGGTGTGCTTCTTGCAGAAAGGGCAGTATTTGGAAAGAACCAATCTGTCGGGATCGTTCTTTTTATTCTTAATACTGTCGTAGTTTCTATGCTTGCATTCCGTACATTCAAACGTAATTTTCGCTCTAGCGGTTTTAACTGCCATAATAAAAACTCCATACAAAAAATTACACCCCTTGTCGGGTGCGTAAAATTAGTTTAACACACTTTCGAGGGGTTGTCAATCTTTTTTGAAAGCTTTTTCGATTTTTTTTGCGTTTTTGCAAAATAATTTTTCGAGCGCTTTATTTTATTAGATTTCCTCGGCGTTTACACGGATTTTTTTGCCCCCCGGCAGGTGAAAAATAAAGGAATTCTCCCCCTCCTCCGTGATAAAACCGACGATTTCTTCTTTCAAATACTCTTTGACTTTTGCGACAAATTCTTGGGTGATAGACGTTTGTTTTTCGTTCGTTGCTTTCATAATTTTTCTCCTTGCGGCGTATTTTCTTTATGGTTATATTATACCACTAAAAACCGCCTTTTTCAAGGGAAATTCGAGCTTTTCGGCTGTCTGTTTTTGTCGAAAATTGTCTTTGTTTGTTTTAAGTTGTCGGGCGGAGTGCCTCCGCTGGCAAACCTTAGTGGCTTTCCGTCCGTTTCTTAAGAAATTCTGTGTCTACTATGGGCAACCATTTACAAACGTCTTTTTACGGAGTCCCAACACAAAAAATTCAACAAAATTTTTTTAGCGTTTAAGCTTACACAAGCCCGTATTCTTCCGCGAGCGCTTTAAAGAGAGGCAATGCGCGTTCAATGCGTTCCGTTTGCACGCAGTATGCGATACGCACCCAACCGGGATAACCGAAGTCCGCGCCGTTTACAAGCAACAGCTCGTGCTTTTTCGCGCGCTCGCAAAACGCCGCCGCGTCCGCTTCCGCCGCCTTGACGAACAAATAAAACGCGCCGTCGGGATAAATGCAGGTGAAGCCGTAATCGGTCAAGGCGTTATACAATAAATCACGGTTGCGCTTGTACACGGACAAATCCGCCGTCAAACCGTCGCATTCCGCCGCCACTCTTTGGAAAAGCGCGGGCGCGCAAACAAACCCAAGCATACGCCCCGCTCCGCACACGGAAAAATACACCGATTTTGCGTCCGTTGCTTCGGGGCTGACCGCGATATAACCGATACGCTCCCCAGGCATAGACAAGGACTTAGAATAGGAATAGCAAACGATGGAGTTTGCGTAATATTTCATTACGGAAGGCACTACCGTGTCCTTATCGTAGACGAGTTCTCTATACGGTTCGTCGGAAATCAAATAGATGGGTGCGCCGTATTCCTCCGATTTCTTTTGCAAAATGTCGGCAAGGCGCGCAATCGTCACGCCGTCGTAAACGACGCCCGACGGATTGTTCGGGGAATTGATAATAATCCCTTTTACATTAGGATTAAGCGCCTTTTCAAGCGCGTCAAAATCGGGCAACATCGTGCTCTCGTCGGACGGTAACACGGTAAATTTCGAGCCCGTACCCGTCACGAACACGCGGTATTCGGGGAAGAAGGGTGCAAACACGATAAACTCATCCCCTTTACAAGCAAGCGCGTGGAGGGTGATCGTGAGCGACGCCGCCGCGCCACAGGTCATATACAAGTCGTCCCCCGAAAGCTTTACGTCGAAGCGCTCGGAATACTTTCTCGCGATTTCATCGCGTACCTGCTTATCCCCTTGCGCGGACGTGTAGCCGTGCAGCTCCACGGACGGCATTTCTTTTACAATCCGTTCAATGGCGGCGTTGACTTCGTCGGGTGCAGGCACGGACGGATTCCCGATGGAAAAATCAAAGACGTTTTCCGCACCGATTTCCGCGCTGCGTTTTTTTGCATATTCGAAGATTTCGCGAATGGTTGAGCGTTTGCTGCCAAGCGCGTACGTTTGCTGATTATACATAAGGCGTTTTTCCTTTCATTATTATATAATTATATATATTATAGCACCGAAAAAATACTTTGTCAATGCAAAACGAGATTCTTCCCCTTTTCCTTTTTTCCAAACACAAAAACGGCTTGGCGTTATGCCAAGCCGTTCTCTTTTTTTAATTCGCTTTGCAAATTAGTTGCGGGGGGTTGCGTAGCTATACTATAGGCAGACGCTTTCCCATGTCTTAAATTATTCGGTTTATTCTGCCACCGTTATGCGCATCACCCCAATATGATTGCCATTATGGAAGAAAAATTCCCCATTATTAAATGCAAAACAATCCAAATAAGGACTAGGCGACATATTCGTTTTTTCTAAAAGTGTTACCATCGGAGTTTCTTTTACATATCCTTTAACCGACTTATCATACACTCTAATATAATTGCAGAAAGACTCACCGATTTTTCTCTGTGCGTAGACGAACGCATAGTCATCCGTTTCAAAAATTAGATACATAGACATCAACAAAGAGGAATCCTCACGCGTATACTCATCGGGAACGGAATGGGAAATAGAATCTATTTGTTCCAAAGTTATCGGATTGTAACGATAATGTCCAAGGCAAAGATATGCTCCGCCCATTCTACAAATATCCGCATAATAACTTGCCGACCATGCTGAAATGGTTTTCACAAACGTTCCGCTTGCAATCTCATAGGAAGAAACCTGTGTTCCCGATCCACTCTCACCAAGAGCGCACACATAAACATAGCCATCCTCACGATTAACAACTAAGTTGCCCCTCATCGTATTTGTGAAAGCTTGATAAATTTTATAGTCTATCAAACTGTAAAAATTAAGATTTGTAGAACTTAAGACAATAAAACCGCTCTTATCGATTTTTACGTCATATATCTCGTCGTTGCAGGAAATCGTTGTCAACAACTCTTGCGTAGAAAGATTATACAAGCGAATCTCATTTTTTAACGCAACAATCATTTTCCCCGCAAACGCGTCCATAGCACAAATCGCGGTATTAAAAGGTAAGGCTTTTACCGTTTGTTTGGTTGCCATACTTGCAATTTCCACTTGGTTATCCGTATACAATAAACAAACAAGCTGTGTTTCGAAATCGTACACTGCTTTCTTGCAAGTTTTTGACGAAGATAAATATTTGACAGTCCCGTCAGCAGAATCCTCGTAATATTCTTCCCAAACCGCCTCTAACTCAGCGTTATATTGTTGGTTGTATACCGTCTCCGCATCGTAAAATATATCAACGTAAGGAATGAGCCGCCATTTGCGGGCTATATACCCATCACGTTTGATTTCGGTCGGGAATCCCTGTATTTTTTCGCCGTAATATGCCGTCAAGGTAGGCAACGTTCCCGCATAGCCATCCGCTTGTAATGTAATATTATAACTTATTCTTTCCCAATGCGCATAAACGGTAGTATTTTCCGTAAATTCCGATTCATACGTATTCACCTTTTCCCCACCGTCTTTTTGCGTATACCATCCAATCAGTTTATATCCAACTTTTTTAGGGCTGGGAATATTTTCAATCGTTCGCTCGTACGTACATTGAAGCATTTTTTCCTTAAGCCCCGACCCCTCTTCGTATCCGCCGTTATAATCAAATTTTACCGATACCGTAACTCTTTCCCAATATGCGTATAACACAGTAGGCGAAGAGAACGTGAAAACGTCCGTTTCTTTGACCGTCCATCCTAAAAAAGTATACCCCTTTTTAAAGCCTGCAGGCAGTTCGCCGTAAGGCTCGCCGTAACGAACGGTCTTTTCCGTAATAGCCCCTTCTCCGCCATCATAATCGAATGTAATAGAACAAGGCGCCCCTATCCATTTTGCATATAACCAAGTATAGCTTTTTTCCACGGTGCAAACAGTAGACGCCGTTACTTGTATTCCATCACTAGTATACCAGCCGAGAAACTCGTAATTTTTACGAGAAGGAGTCGGCAACTCTCCGTAAGGTTCTCCAGAAATTATGGAAAAAGAAGAAGCTGCTCCGTTTAGATTGTAGTAATCGGATAAATAAACTTTAACGGTAATAATTTTTTCTTCCCATTTAGGAAAAACGGAAAGATTGTTTTTGAATTCCCATTCTTTAATGCTTTTTCCGTCTTCATCCGTCAGTTGAACCTCTTCGTTTCCTAAAAGATAATACCACCCCAAAAAATTATGCTTCGCTTTAACTGGAACAGTCAAGGTAAACTCTTCGCCTAAATATACCGTTTCCGTTGTAAGCCCGTCATATTCGTATTGAATAGTATAAGGATCCCCTTTCCATTTTGCATATACTTTATAATGATTTTCTTCTTCTAAAGGTTGATCCAAAAGAGAATTAAGCGTAAATTCCTTATTCCATTCATTCTCATCCCAATACCATCCGTCGAAAGTATAGTCTTCCTTCATAGGATTTTTAGGCATGGAAATTTTATCGCCGTCCGTGCCTACTGTCGCAACAACTTTTCCATCCACAATAAAATCAATATTGTAATCAAATTCAACAGTTTTGTTGCATGAAACGGCAAACAAACCAATCAAAAGGGTAAATACTATTAAAAATAAAACTTTTATTTTTCGCATTCTTTTCTCCATATATAATTATGATATTATTATACTATCCGATTCTTCAAAAGTCAATAACCAAAACAAACAATCCCTTTCAAATATTTCCCATAAAAACAAGTTTTTTGCGCTGTCCATTCTTTTCATTATAAGACTTCTTATACCATATTATATACGAGAATTCCTCGTATGTCAAGCATTGTACGAATATTTCTCGTAAAATAAAATGTAGGAACTATGTTAGTGGGAGGTCATTATGCCAAACAACTCCATCGGGGAACGAATTAAAGAATTGCGCGCAGAGTACGATTTGTCACAAGCAAAGTTGGGGAAATTGCTGTTGGTTTCACAAGACACCGTTTCTCTTTGGGAAAACAATAAAGCACTACCAAGCATTGAATACGTAATTTTACTTTGCAAAATTTTTGATGTTTCTGCAGATTATTTATTAGGATTAAAAGATTAATATTTTTCCAAACAAAAACGGCTTGCCCTTTTGGACAAGCCGTTTTCTTTTTTTTAGTTAGCCTTGCAAATTAGTTGCGAGGGTTCTTAATATTCGCTTGCGCAGCTGCCAATCTTGCGATGGGAACGCGGAAAGGCGAGCAGGAAACGTAGGAAAGACCGATTTCGTGGCAGAATTCGATGGACGAAGGATCGCCGCCGTGTTCGCCGCAGATACCAAGGTGCATGTTGGGACGAACTGCTTTACCGCCGTCAACTGCCATCTTCATGAGCTTACCAACACCCGTCGTATCCAATCTTGCGAAAGGATCGGATTCGTAAATCTTGTTTGCATAGTATGCAGGCAAGAACTTACCAGCGTCGTCACGCGAGAAACCAAATGCCATTTGCGTAAGGTCGTTCGTACCGAAGCAGAAGAATTCCGCTTCTTGCGCGATGTCTTCAGCCGTCAAGCATGCTCTAGGAATTTCAATCATCGTACCAACTTCGTAGTTGAGCTTGATACCGCTAGCTGCGATAACTTCTTCCGCCGTCTTAACAACGATGTCCTTAACGAACTTGAATTCTTTCGTTTCGCCCGTAAGAGGAATCATGATTTCGGGAACAAGGTTCCAATCCGGATGCTTCTTCAATACGCTGATAGCCGCTTTGATAACCGCTTTCGTTTGCATTACTGCAATTTCGGGATAGGTTACGGTAAGACGGCAACCACGGTGACCCATCATGGGGTTGAATTCGTGGAGACCTTTAATGATATCCTTGATTTGAGCAACCGTCTTGTTTTGTGCGTTTGCAAGCTGTTCGATTTCGTATTCGCTCGTAGGCACGAATTCGTGAAGAGGAGGATCGAGGAAACGGATGGTTACAGGGTAACCGCCGAGCGCTTCGAACAAGCCTTCGAAGTCAGCTTGTTGCATAGGTTCGATCTTTGCAAGCGCTGCTTCTCTTTCTTCAACGGTGTCGGAGCAGATCATTTCACGGAACGCGCCGATTCTCGAAGGATCGAAGAACATGTGTTCCGTACGGCAAAGGCCGATACCTTGTGCGCCGAATGCAACTGCTTGCTTCGCGTCAGCAGGGCTGTCCGCGTTCGTTCTGATACCAAGTGCTTTGAACTTGTCAGCAAGTTCCATAATTCTGCCGAAATAACCGGAGTTAGGGTCAGCAGGAACGGTCTTAATCAAGCCGTCGTAGATGTTACCCGTCGAACCGTCAAGGGAAAGTTCGTCGCCTTCGCGGAAGATCTTACCAGCGAGTTCGAAATATTTTTCTTCTTCGTGCATCTTGATGTCGCCGCAACCGGATACGCAGCACGTACCCATACCGCGCGCAACAACCGCTGCGTGAGAGGTCATACCGCCGCGAACGGTCAAGATACCCTTAGCATATTTCATACCTTCGATATCTTCGGGGGAGGTTTCAAGACGAACAAGGATTACGTTTTCACCCTTTTTGCCTTCC
>JAFTQI010000028.1 GCA_017462825.1 Clostridia bacterium
GAGGACACTAAGTATTATTAGGGCTCCCGAAAATATTTTGCAAAGCAAAATATTTTTGGGAAAAAGGAAAGGCAGGCTCATAGGTCAAGCCGTTGCAGTAGCAACGGTGGACGAAATAGCCTTGCCCTGAGGTGGTGGAGATGGTGAGAGTCGAACTCACGTCTTACTCGGCTGCCAAAAAACTTTCTACATACTTATTTCATCTATTATTTCTTAACCGCGCAACGCGGGTGAACACGCTTTACGCAACGCAGAAGGCTAAATACTCTCGAATAAACACCTTCCGATTCAAGCGAGAGTGTTCCGTCTAATTGACGCCGCGACCCTAACCGACGGATAAATCAGGCGCGACGATCGTTTTTATAAAAACGAGTTACGCTGCAAGAGCGTAGTTTGCATTTCTATCTGCATTTAAATTTAGGTGGAACGTTTTATCGTAGCCGCTCCGTCTACGGTATGCTTATTTCTTCGCTCACCGGCAATCGAATCCGGTGCATCCCCATATTCGGTTACTTTATTATACACACATTGCGTAAAAATGTAAACAACTTTTTGTCTGTTTTTTTCAAATTTTTATCCTTCGTGTCAAAAACAAAAGAGCTGTTCCCTTTTCGAGAATAGCTCTTAAAAAATTTTAGTTTACCAACATATGCGTTGCATTTGCCGTTTTATCTAATTGACCTTCAATAAAGCTCTTCACGCCGTAAGGATCGCAAACGCCTTCCAACATGACTGTTCTATTTCCCGCCAACGAAATACTCACCGTGCCATAGTTGCAAATGCCACCCCAAAAAGATTTGAAAACGCTGATTTGCGTAATCCCCGCCATTGCGTATTCACAATTTTGTTTATTAAACACCCCTGAGTGCACCGTGATTTTTCTATCAGTGATACGCACAACGTAATGTTTTGCCACCGTCGCCGCCACAACAATCGGAATAATCAACCAAAAGAACAACACTTTTAACCAAGTCATTTCCGCCCAAGTACTTCTTTTTACTTCCATAGTTTTTTACACCTTCCTTGTGTTAAATTATAAATATTATAACACTAAATTTAGTGTATGTCAAATAAAAACACGACGTTTAGTGTAAAATATTTCTATGAATACTTTTGGAAACAATTTAAAAACCTTGAGAAAAATAAATAAGCTCAACCAAAAGGAGTTTGCCGCTCAAATGAATACCACGCAGCAACGGGTCAGTGAGTGGGAATGCGATAAGGTGGAGCCGTCTTTATATAACATCATAAAAATCATTAAAATTTTAAACACGTCGTTTGAAGAATTGACGGATGGAATTGAACAATAAAATCACCTTGCATTTGCAGGGTGATTTTTGCAGTAAAATACGCGCGGAATTACTCATTCCGCGCGTATATTCCTATACCGTGTCCGCGTTTACGCGCCTTTTTTCCAAGTCTTGGGTGCAAACAGTACAAGCATCGGGAATACTTCCAAACGCCCAACGAGCATATCGAAAATGAATACGATTTTTGACCAACTTGAAAAGCCCGCGAACGAGCCTGCAGGACCGACTTCGCCAAGTCCTGGTCCGATATTGTTAATCGTTGCCGCGACGGATGTAAAGTTCGTCGTCGTGTCCATTCCGTCCAAGGAAATCAATAAGAGCGAAACAACGAAAATAAGTACGTACGCCATAAAGAAGGCGGTGACCGAGCGCACGACCTCGTGACTCACCACTTGCTTATCCATCGTGATTTTTTTCACAAGCTTAGGATGAAGCATCCTGCCGACTTCGTGGTACGCGCCCTTCCCCATAATTATCACACGAGATACTTTTATGCCGCCGCCCGTACTGCCTGCGCACGCGCCGATAAACATAATCAAAACGAGCAAGGTTTTTGCAAACGACGGCCACAAATTGAAGTCCACCGTCGCAAAACCCGTCGTGGAAATGACCGACGCGACCGAGAACGCCGAGTGTTTCAACGCCGCGCCGCCCGAAAGGGCTTGGCTTTGGGTGAAATGTAAGTTCAAAGTGACAAGCGTAATCGCCGCCAAAACAATCCAAATAAAGGTGCGAACTTCCGCGTTAAACGCATCCTTGAATTTCCCTTTGCATATTAAATAATAGGAAGTAAAGTTAATCGAAAAGAGCAGCATAAATACGGTGACGACGATTTGTAAATAGGCAGAATAGCCCATAAAACCGTCTGCTTTGATGAAAAAACCGCCCGTCCCCGCCGTTGCGAACGCCGTATTCAAGGAATCGAATAACGGCATACCACCGCAAAGCAGCAAAACAATCTGCATTCCCGTCATAACCGTATAAATGAGATATAAAATCCCCGCTGTTTTACGAACTCTCGGCACGAGTTTGCTCACTTCAGGACCGGGAGATTCCGCTTTCATAATATGCAAATTCCGCGCGCCGCTCAAAGGCAAAAACGCCATGATAAAGACGAGTACGCCCATGCCGCCTATCCAATGGGAAAAGCTGCGCCACATCAAAACACACTTAGGCAACGCTTCCACTTCCGCGCCCGTAGGCACGATGGTCGCGCCCGTCGTTGTGAAACCGGATACGATTTCAAACAGCGCGTCTACGTAATTGCTATACGCGTCCACGCCCGAGAAAAAGAGGGGCAACGCGCCAAAAAGACTCATTGCTATCCAAGAAAGCGCAACGATAACACAGCCTTCTTTTGCGTAAATATTCGTATTTTTCGGTTTCCCTATCAAGCAAAATCCGCCAAGCACGCCGCAAACGAGCATCGAAATCATAAAAGCGAAGAATTCTTCTTCCCAATAAATCGCCGCTGTAATCATGGGCACGAGAAAGAATACCGCTTCAAATAGGAGTAGCCAACCGAGCGTTCTTTTAATAATTGAGAAATTCATAGCCCATCACCTTAAAATTTCCGAAACGTCGGTAATACCAAGTTTTTTGGAAATGATAACAACCGCGTCGCCCGCTTCAATTACGTCATTGCCGCGCGGAACAATTACTTGCTTATTGCGGTAAATCGCGCCGACGAGCACGTTTTCCTTAAATTTCAATTCCCACAAGGGTTTGCCGATAATCGGGGAGTTTTCCTTGATGATAAATTCCGTCGCTTCCACTTGACCTGGAATAATATTATACAGCGTTTCGATATTACTGCCACTCGTACTCCGCGTGGAACGTGCGTAACGCAAAATTTGGTCAGACGTAATGCTAATAGGACAAATCGTTGTATCCAAATCCAAACGGCTAATTATACTGTCGTAATCGGTGCGGTTGATTTTCGTAATCAGCTTCCCGCTCGCAACGTCCTGCGCAAAAAGGGAAAGAAGTACGTTTTCTTCGTCCTGCTGCGCAAGCGCAACAAACGCGCCCGTCCGCGCGAGCCCTTCTTCTGTCAAAAGTTCTTTATCCGCAGGGTTGCCGTGAATAATATTAAATTTCGGGTACAAGCCTGCCAATTCGTCGCAAACTCCGCCGTCCTTTTCGATAATTTTCAAGGACAAGCCGGATTTTTCCAAAATCTCACAAAGATAACGGGTAATAACGCCGCCGCCTGCTACCAGCGCGTCTTTGATGGAATGCCCCTTGCAACGAATCGTGGAGAAAAAGTCGTGTGCGTTTTTGGGCGAGGCTACAATAGACACGACGTCCTTATCTGCAAAAACAAAATCACCGTTAGCAATATACGCTTCTTCGCCGCGTTCGATTGTGGCAACGAGTACGTCCGCGCGATATTTCATCATCGTTTCTTTGATCGAAAGTCCCACAATCGGACTTTCCGCAGGCAATTTAAACTTAATCAACTCGACCCTGCCCCCTGCAAACGGCTCAATTTTGATTGCCGCGGGAAAACGAAGCACGCGTGCAATTTCTTGCGCCGCTTCGTATTCGGGATTGATGACCATTGCAAGTCCAAGCTCCTCTTTAAGATATGCGGACTCGGTACTGTACTCAGGGTTTTTAACACGTGCAATCGTTTGGCATTCCCCTTCCTTTTTTGCAATCATACAGCAAAGCAAATTCAGTTCGTCCGAATTCGTAACGGCGATGAAAAGGTCGGTATTTTTAATTCCTGCCTCGCGCAAGGTATTTGGCGTAGCGCCGTTTCCGATGATACCCATAACGTCGAATCTACCCGTAATTTCGTGCACTTTCGCCGCTTGCATATCAATGACCGTTACTTCGTTACCGTCATTATTCAATTTTTCAGCAAGGTTGTTACCAACCCTACCGCAACCAACAATAATTACTTTCATATCTTTTCTCTTTATGGTTTTATTGACTTTTAGTATTTCGCCGCGAAACTTTATTTCCCTTTCTTCTTGGCGAGTTTTTTGACCGAAGTATGATGTTCTTCCCCAGAGAATAAGCGCGCGATGTTTTGATGGTGCGCCGCCCATGTAAGCACGTTAATCGCCAAAATCAGCATGTATGCCCATACCAAGTACGCGTTGAACACGTTTCCGTAACGTTTAAAGAATATCACGAGCTGAATAATACTCAAGCCCGAAACGCCTAAAAGCGAACCAAGTGAGCCCCATTCGGTATACGCGATAAAGAACACCACGCCGACCAAAAGCACGAAACATATAAGCGCCCACCACCCCCATTCGCAGGGCAGGCAAAACCAGAAAAGCCCGAGTGTGGAAGCGATACCTTTCCCGCCTTTAAACTTCATCGTCACGGGGAAGATATGCCCGATAATAACGCAGAGCCCGCAAAAATATCTCGTGACGTCCGCTACGCGTACAAACGAGTCCTTAAAATAGTAGTCACGGTAGATAAAATAGCTAATCAGCGCGAGAAGTCCGCCTTTCACAGCGTCGCAAAGGAACGTGACTAAGCCTACTTTCAAGCCAAATTCTCGGCTCATGTTCATCGTGCCGGGATTTCCGCTGCCGATTTTGGTAATGTCGCGTTTTTTGATTTTGGAAATCAAGAGCGCGAAATTGAAACAACCCACGAAATAGCATACGATCGCCATCACGATAAATTGCCACCAATTTTGTGAGAAATCAAACGTTTTCATAGTGTTTTTCCTTGTTTTTCAAGCTATACTAACGATTTTTATATCAATCTTCGTCTTTCTTTTCTCTCACGACGATTTTAATGGGCGTACCCGTGAAATCGTACGCGCGGCGAATTTGGTTTTCCAAATAGCGCGCATAAGAGAAATGGAGCAACCCTTCGTCGTTGACGTGCAACACAAAGAGCGGCGGACATACACCCACTTGCGAGGAGAAGAAAACGCGCATTCTTCTGCCCAAATAGGAAGGCGGTTCTTGCAATCTTACCGCGTCGCTGATCAAATCGTTCAGCTCACCCGTCGGCACTCTAAAGGAAGCGTGTGCGTACACTTCATCTACTGCCGCAAGCATTTTTTCTACTCGTTGACCCGTCTTTGCCGAAATGTAAATGGACTTAAAGTAATCCATGAATTTCAAGTCTTCTTTGAGCTGTTCTTCGAAACGGTTGACAGTGTGCGTGTCCTTTTCCACCAAATCCCACTTATTCATAACGATTACGGACGGTTTGCCCTGTTCGTGCACGTATCCGATAATCTTCACGTCCTGCTCGGTCAGCCCTTCCGCGCTGTCCACCACAAGCAAGCACACGTCACTACGGCGTACCGCGTCAAAGGCGCGCATATTGCTATAATATTCCACGTCATCGTCCACGTTTTTCTTCTTACGGATACCCGCCGTATCGATAATCGTATACGCCTTGTCGCCACGGTAAAAAAGGGTGTCGATCGCGTCTCGAGTCGTACCTGCCATAGGAGTAACGATACTTCTCTCATGACCGAGTATCTTATTCACCAAGCTCGATTTGCCCGCATTCGGCTTACCGACCACGGCAATTTTCAAGGAAGGCACAGGT
The DNA here is from genome assembly GCA_017462825.1 of Clostridia bacterium. The sequence continues at coordinate 5,850 of JAFTQI010000028.1, forward strand.
TCTTGCGTGGTGTCGGGAAAATGCAAAATCGCCTCGTCGAGTACGTCGCCGATCCCCTTGGAATGCTCCGCGGAAATCGCGTACGGCTCGCCTAAGCCCAGCGAGTAAAACTCAAATACCTTATCGGGCGAATAGTCGTCGATTTTATTCACGACGAGAATGACCGGCTTTTTACTGCGCCGAAGAATGTCCGCCACGTCGTAATCGGACGGGTGTAAGCCCTCGCGGCCGTCCGTAAAGAATAAAATGACGTCCGCCGTTTCAATCGCCACGTCCGCTTGCTTAGCGATTTCTTTCCACATGACGTCTTCCGATTTCAGCTCGATACCGCCCGTATCGACCATTGTGAAATGTTTATCGCGCCATACCGCGTCCGTGTACAGTCTATCGCGCGTAACTCCAGGTCTATCTTCCGTAATCGAAATTTTACGACCCGCTACTTTATTAAAAAACGTACTTTTTCCCACGTTGGGTCTACCTACCAACGCAATCAATGGATTCGCCATTATCTATCACCTCCGTCACTTGCTAATATTTCTATCAAACCATAACCGCCGTCACGGTTGATACGGATATTTTCAAAACCTAATTTTTTCTTCAATTCCTCCAAGGTCATTCCGCAAAGGAATACCTCCTCAAACTCTTTCAAAACGTTGCCTGCAAGAACCACTTCGTCAAACTCGCCGCCCTTTTCACGGTACTTTTTCAGCGCGCGCAAAATATCTTCGCCCGTCAAAAGCCCCGTACAAGTGACGGTATGCCCAAAATAGTCGTTTTCCACCGCAAGCACGTCCGCCTGCAAGTTTTTGATTGCGTCATTACAACGCTTTGCCAAATCTTGATTGAGCCTTTCCGCACTCGTACCGCACACGATTAAGGACTTTTTTAATCCTTTCAACGCATACCTGCCCTCGCCGTTTTCAATGAGCTCCGCAAGCGCCGTATTTGCTTCAGCAAGAAATTTCGCCGTCATACCGATTCCATTCTCAATTTGCTCGAAATCGCCGTAGAAGCTCGCGTTCTTGAAATTTCGTCCCGACTTTACGAAATATTCGTCGGCGGGAAGCAGGAAATTCACTCCGAATTCCTCGTTCAGTTTGTCCACAAGATCGAGCAGCTTTGCGCTGTATTCTCCGTCTACGTCCGCAATCGGGTACAGCCCGTCGCGGTACTTGGTAATCCCCGTCGGCACGCACGCAATATCTTCGACGTACGGATAGTATTTGAAAAGTTCGCGCGCCGTATAAGCGAGTTCTTCGCCGTCGTTTTCATTCGGCACTAACACCGCTTGACAATGCAAATGAATCCCCCCCTCTACGAGCCGTTTGATTTGCTCGACAATCTTGCCCGCAAAACGGTTTCGCAACAGTTTTACACGAAGCTCGGGGTTCATCGTATGCACCGAAACGTACAGCGGAGAAAGCTTCAAGCGAATAATTCGCTCCAAACCCTCGTCCGAAAGGTTGGTAAGCGTAACGAAATTCCCGCAGGAAAAACTCATGCCGTAGTCGTCGTCCTTCACGTACAAACTCTCGCGCATACCTTTGGGCATTTGGTCAACAAAGCAAAACACACAGCGATTGTGACAGGTGCGAATGGCGGTGTTTTTCTCAAACTCCAAACCCAAATCTTCCCCTTCGTCCTTTTCCACCTCGACGGTCACTTCCCCCTCGCCGCGTTTATCGCGGACCGTTATGGAAAAAGCTTCCGTTTCGCAATAGTACAAATAATCGAGCTCGTCCTCACAAGGATGCCCGTCAAAGGCGACGATACAATCCCCCACCTCTAAGCCGAGTTCTTTCCCAATGCTATTCCGTTTTACTTTGGTGATTTTCAGCATAACGTCGCGTAATTCTTACTCCCGTTTTTATTCCAAAATATCCTCAAATGCGGCTTTATCCACCGCATACTGCTTGCAAAGTTTTCTTAAAATTTCCGCAAAAGCTGCTGGCAGGGGCGCGTTGAACGACATTTTCTCTCCCGTGCTGGGGTGAGTAAGTTCCAATCGCTGCGCGTGCAAGAGCTGTCCGTCCGCTTTCAACTTTTGCTTTTTGTAGCCGTACACCGGATCGCAAGCAATCGGATGCCCCAAATGCTTGGCGTGCACGCGGATTTGATGTGTGCGACCCGTTTGTAAATCGAATTTGCAAAGAGTGAAGTCCGTACCAAACCGCGCGATTACTTGATAATCGGTGACAGCAATTTTTCCCTGTCCGTCGGGCAAAACCGCCATTTTCAAACGGTCGGTCGGGTGTCTGCCGATATCCGTTATCACGCGGCCGCTATCCGTTTTCAAGTTGCCCTCCAAAAGGGCGTAATAGGTGCGTTTGCAAGTCTTTTGTGCAATTTGACTCGCAAGCGAAACGTGCGCCTTGTCGTTTTTCGCAACGACCAAAAGTCCCGTGGTATCCTTGTCGATACGGTGCACAATTCCTGGGCGCAATACGCCTCCGATTCCACTCAAACTTTCCAGCGCGTACAAAAGCGCGTTGACGAGCGTACCGCTCTCGTTCCCGTTACCGACGTGCACGGTCATACCGCAGGGCTTATTCACAACCGCAAAATCGCCGTCCTCGTAAACGATATCGATGGGGATATTTTCGGGTTGTACCGAATACTCCACCACATCAGGCACGCCAAGCACGACTTCGTCGCCGATTTTAATATCCGCGCCCGCTTTCGTCGTCACTTTTCCGCGCACGGAAACGTGTCCGTCCTCAATGAGTTTTTTCAAGCGCGAGCGGGTAAACTCGTCCGTTTGCTCACTCAAAAACAAGTCCAAACGTTTGTAATTGTCTTCCGCAACGAAGAGCCGTTTATCCATTCTTTCTCGCTTCTTTGTCTTTTTTTGCTAACTTTTCCGCTTTCGCCTTTTCCGTTTCTTCCTCGTGCGCTTTCGCCATCGCTCTATACTTCCCTAAAGGAAACACAGCGTCGCGATCGAAGAACAACAGCGCGAGAATCAGCACCGCCGCGCCGAACGTAATCCAAAAATCCGCCAAGTTGCACACCGCCGAAAAACCGATGAACGAGAAAGTCAAATCGATCATATCGCGCACACCGTCTCTAAAGCCGCCTTGATAGCTAGCAGGATCCCATACCTGATAATAAAGTCTATCGATCAAATTCCCAATGCCGCCGGCAACGACCAAAACAAGCGCCACGCGCAAAAATTTCCGTTTGCTGTCTAAGCGGAAAAACGCTATGGAAAAAAGGAACATCAAAATTCCCGTACCGATAAGCACCAAAAGTTTCACCGCCATGGATAAGTCCGAACCGATACCAAACGAGATACCGCGGTTATACGCCATACGTAAGACCGCTACGTTCGGAATAATTGTGATTTCTTGGCGCGCGTTGGGCTGCGCAAAATACACGTCTGCAATCAGCTTCGTTACCAAATCGATAACAATCAACACAAAGAACAAGAACACTCCCCACGCGTTCGCCGCATTTTTTTGTTTTTTTGCTAACAACGTTTCACTCATTTCTTGCTTTCCTTTTTCGCTTTTTGACGAATACCGTCAATCATACCGAATTTCAAATCATGCAACTTTCTAGACAGGTCGACCTTGTATACCTGCGGCAAATCCAAACGTAAATATTCTTCCCAAAACTTTGCCAATTCTGCCTTGGAATAGGCTTGAACGTCCATGAGTTTGGGGAACTCGTAAACGAGTTTTCCCGCCTTTACAATCGTTTCCTGCAAAGGCACTGCGTAGAAATTTTCCACTTCATGATCTTTCCACGTTTCGATCGGGTGGAAAAGAGTCAACGGCTTGCTTTCGTCCACAGTTTCGTCCTTTAACGTAATCAAATCGGCAATCGCCATACCGTTTTCCTTGTCGTATAAGCGGTACAAGCCCTTGAATGCAGGATTCGTAATTTTCGCCGTATTATCCGAAAGCTTAATCTTCGGCGTGACCGTACCGTCCTTCTCGATAACAGCCGCCAATTTATAAACGCCGCCGAGCGCGGGAAGGTCTTCGGAGGTGATTAAACGCGTACCTACCCCCCACGAACCGATTTTTGCACCCTGCTGAATGAGCGAACTGATCGAGCGTTCGTCCAAGTCCCCCGAAACGCAAACAATCGCATTTTCAAAGCCTGCTTCGTCGAGCATTTTTCTCGCTTTTTTGGAAAGATACGCCAAGTCGCCGCTGTCCAAGCGCACCCCTTTGGGCTCGTGCCCTTCCGCGCGGAGTTCCTTAAAGACTTTTATAGCGTTAGGAATACCGCTGCGAAGGGTATCGTAGGTATCCACCAAGAGCAAACAGTTGTCCGGATAGGCGTTTGCGTAGGCACGGAACGCTTCGTATTCAGTGGGGTAATCCATGACCCAACTATGTGCCATCGTCCCCGCCGCGGGAATACCGAACATCTTCGCCGCAATCACGTTCGACGTGGATGCGCAGCCACCAATCACTGCCGCGCGCGCGCCATAAATACCTGCGTCGGGCGCTTGCGCTCTGCGCAAACCAAACTCCATCACGACGCCTTGACCTGCCGTTGCGCGGCAAATCTTAGACGATTTCGTCGCAATCAAGGTCTGATGATTGATGATGTTCAAAAGTGCCGTTTCCGCGAATTGCGCTTGAATCAAAGGCGCTTTGACCGTCAAAATCGGCTCGCCGGGGAATACGGGCGTACCCTCTTTCACCGCGTACACGTCCCCCGTGAATTTCATATTTCTCAAATACTCCAAGAAGTCCTCGTCAAAAAGCTTGAGCGAGCGCAAATAAGCGATGTCTTCGTCATCGAAACGCCAATTCAAAAGATAGTCCATCGCTTGCTCTAAACCAGCCGCAAGGGAATAGGTTATGAGCGAGTTTTTACGGAAGAATAAGTCGAATACGACCTCCTCTTCGTGCTTATCGTGACGGTAAAAACCGTACCCCATTGTCAGTTGATACAAGTCGGTTAAAAGAGTGAGATTTCTCATTTTTCTTCCTCCGTTTTTTTCCTTTCTACGCTTTCCGCGTTTGCTTCCGCTTCAAGTTCCGCTTTCCGTTTTTTCATTAAGTATTCAGTCAAGAAATACACGCCCACGCCCGCAAAAATCATAACGATTGCCCAAAACTGTGACGGAGGCAAGCCCAAAAACTTACCGCGCGCGTCGTCGCGCATAAACTCAATGATGAAACGGAAAAGTCCGTAACCCGTCAAATAGATGCTCAAATTATGCTTGAAATCTTTTTTCATTGTCAGGATAAAACAAACGGCAAACAATGCGAAAAGGAAAATCGCTTCAAAAAGCTGCACGGGAACGACTTTCGCTCTCCCATATTCCGCGGTATTCATCGTAATTCCATACCAAGCGTCCGTCGGCGCGCCATGGCAACAGCCTGCAAAAAGACAGCCCACGCGTCCAAACGCATGCCCGATAATGATACAAGCGGGAATCGCGGAAACCACGTCGATCAAACGAGTCTTGTAGCGTTTTCTGAAAATAAAATATACCGCCAAAAAACACACAATACCGCCGATTAAACCGCCGATAAAGGTGATTCCTTCGCCGATTTTAAAGCCCGCGTCAGGGTTTTCGATATAGTTATAAAACGCTTGAAAGAGCGCCGCCGCGCCAAAGCCAACGGCAATGGAAGCGATCCCGTTATAAAAGACAAAATCGATGAATTTTTCGTCGAATTTCTTCTTTTTTGCGGTGTAAAACAATACGGCGAACGCAGCCAAAAGCCCCACGCCGATCATCAATCCGTATAAGTGAAAAAATCCAAGTATTTCTTTATCATACATAGCGTTTTCTCTCCTTTTGGTACGTAAAAATCCCCATCGTACTTTTATTATTATACCATAATAATAAAAAATCGTCAAGTAGAACTCGACGATTTTTTCATTTTGTATTTTGCGTTAGTTTAAACGGATTTTCAGGGTTTTTACTCTCGCCAAAATGGGTACGGCAATAAATAAAAGCAGGTAATTAAATAGGCTATTCCATATCTGCCCTTGCACGAAAAGTCTTGTCACCAAATAGGTTTTGTAGCTCACTTTCGAATAGAGCAGCCAAAACGCCGTCGTATTAATTGCCACCGTACAAATCCCAAACGTCAGCAAGGATATAAGCGCCAATTTTACGTATAAAAACCAAGTCTTCTCGCTCTTAATCCCGCCAATGATCAAGCCTGCAAAAAAAGCAGTCAATCCCATCGACAAACCTATCCACGGCATATACGTAAAACCACCCGAATTATATAAAAAACCCGCCAAATCCCCTAAAAAACAAGCCGCGAAGCCGAACAACGGACCAATAATAACGCCGCACAGCGCGGAAACGAAAAGCGTTAAAGAAAACTGCGTATCGGCGAGCTTGAACTCAAAAAACATATTCGCCACGACAATAAACGCCGTAAGCACCGAAATATATGCGATCTTATGGCTCTTGTTTTTGTCTACGAGCGTTGGGGAAAGCAATAGTGTTTTCCATTTTAAAGCGGTACTTTTTTGCATAATAAAAACCTCCTTGAAAAAGAAGGTCCGCAAATATTGTGAAACGCTCGCGTATTCATTATTCAACGCGTACACGGTCGTCCCATTTTGTAGCGGACGCGCCTTGACACCGCAGAAAAAAAATCCCTTCTTTCGTCCACCGACAACGTCCCGTTCGGCAGCACTTAACGCGTCAAAGCTACTCTTACTTTTTTATTATTATACCGCATACGCGCGTAAAAGGCAAGTATTTAAGGAATATTTCCCGAAATTTCCCACAAAATATCCGTATGGGATTGATTTTTGTACGCACAACCATTATTTTTATCACCCTTTTTATTGTCATGCGACTAATGGGGAAACGACAAATCGGGGAAATGCAACCTTACGAGCTTGTCATCACCCTCATTATTTCCGAGCTCGCCTGTATTCCCATGAGCGACAACTCGCTTCCCCTTTTATACGGCATAATCGCCATTCTCACCGTCTATCTTTTACATCAAATCGTATGTTTGATCGACTTGAAATGGAAGGGCGCAAAAACGATTTTAAGTGGTACGCCGAGCATCGTACTCAATAAAAACGGCATAGACGATACCCAGCTTAAAAAGAACAATTTAGACGTTTCGGATTTGATTGCAAGCCTGCGCATTGAAGGATATTTTGCACTCGACGGAATTGAATATGCACTCTATGAATCGGAAGGCACGTTTTCCGCATTACCCAAGCAAGATTATGAAAAACTGCAAACTTCTCTCCCTATCGTCATTGTCACCGACGGGAAATTCGATAAGAAAAACCTCCAAATCACAGGCAAGGACCAAGGGTATTTTGAGTCCGCTTTACGGAAGCAGGGTTGCAATCAATTAAAAAAAGTGCTTGTTATGACCGTGGACGGCGATGGGAAAGTTTACTTTCAGCAAAAAGGCGATTCCTATAAAATTTTTCATTTAAATTGGGAGGAGCGGTTATGGTAAAGGAGGGAATATGTTACGCACACTCATTAGCATTTTAGTTACCCTATTCATCATTATCGGCGCGGCAGTTGCGGAACTTTGGTACGTCAATAAAGTATTCGACGAGTTTTCCGCTCGGTTACAAGTCTTAATGGACAAATCTTTTGCAAAAATTGCCACGGCGGACGACGGAGACGCCGTTCGAGAGTTTTGGGAAAATAAAAAAAACACCCTTTACGTTTGGCTGCCGCATACAATTCTACACGAAATCGATTTTCAGTTAAGCGAAGCCATCGGCAATTTATACGTCAAGGATTATGACAGCGCGATTTCTAAAATCGAAGTCGTGCTTTGTTTAAGCGAGGACATTCCCCAGTCCTACAAATTCGGCTTGGAAAATATCTTCTAAATAAGAAAAACGGAGCGTTCATTTCGTACATGGCCGCCCCGTTTTTATTTTATTCAATTTTTTACGCCAATCCGTAATCGCGGATAATCCGCACGTTTGCCTCAAAAATATTCCGCAAAAAATGCTTGACCGTCACGTTCGTCGCCATATCGGGCGTATCGCTATCATTGCTTTTCAGCATCGCGACCATCGCGTCGAAATTCTTATAAATGATTTGGGCGTCCTCGTCGATTGCGGTATACTCTTCCGCGTCAGAACCGTTTTGGATAGTGTACATCTCCTCAATCACGTCGTTCATCGTCGCAAGATACCGAGTATTCCCCGTTTTGAGCATTTCCGCCGAAGCGTGATTCAAATTTGCCAAAAGCTGAATAAAGTGCTGAAGTTTCTCATTCCCGACAAGCTCGACCGCCATTAAAGTTCCACTCCGTTCAATTTCAAAAGTTCTCTCGCCGATTCCACGCTGTCAACACCCGTCTTATTCTTAATAGGTGCGAATTCCTTTTCTCTTACGACTTCGTAGGGAAGCACGCTGCCCATAAGCTTGATCAAATCCACCGCGAGCGTTTCGAATTTCTTGCCGTTTTCCTTTTCGGGTTTTCTCGTTATGCCTTCTTCACAAAGGCATTCGATTTTCTTTTCCACGATATGCACGGGGATTTTCTTATCCACGATTTCTTCAAGTTTCGAAAGGCTGAAAAGGTAATTCATGATTACGCCGTAGCTATATACCAGGTCGCCGTTTTCGTCCCGCTCGTTCGCCATTTCGTCCGTAAGCTCGTAATATTCGATAATGTCGGGCTGATCGCCGTCTTTACAAAGTACGCCGACTTTTTCGTGAGGGTTGGTTTTGAAAATCGCTTTTGCGCCGCAGTTTACCTTACTTTCAATGGTCGCACCCACAAATACGGGGTCGGCAATACGTTGAAGCACGTTGTCGACCGCGTAAATATTCAGCCATTCCACGCCGCGTTTGTGTAAGTCTTCGCAAAGTCCTGCTCTTTGCAAGGAAGCGAACCAACCGCCGTTGCCATTAGGCGAAAGTGCGGGCATATCCTTTCTTTCAAGAATGATTTTTCCATCGTAATCCACCGCGGGTGCCATATCTTGTTTGAAGAATTTGACTTCCGTTTCAGGATACCCGAAATAATTATGTTCTTTCCAAAAGCTCGTCGTTTGCGCGTGGTTTTTGTCGCTCGTCATAATGTACAAAGGCACGAGCGTCCCGCATTTTTCATTGACTTCTTGCAAATTGCGCATTTGTTGCTCGAAAATATAGAGCGGCTTCGTCACGCCGATATCGTACGCGCCTTTCGGACCGTCTACGCCAAGACGGGTACCCATACCCCCCGCGAGCAAGACCGCCGCTACTTTGCCCTCTTTGATCGCTTGCACGCCGATTTTTTCAAATTCTTCTTTTCTTGCCTCGATTGCGGAAAGACGAAGCCCCGAAATCGGGGAAATTTCGCGGTTTTTACCGCTCATATCGACGGGGTTCGCAAGATCGTCTTCAAAACTCCAGTTAATATTTTCAATCGCATCGAGAAGGTTTGCCTTTTCGTCTGCATTCAATTCGTCGTAATATTTCAAAAGCTGCATTTGTCCTTTTTGCGCGAGAAACGCTTTTGCCTGTTCAAAAGTCATAACGATACTCCTTACTTTTATTGCGTCTATTGTATCAAATTTTTATGCAGTTTGCAATACTTTTTACAAAAAAATCCAAGCATAATTCTTTCTTATTTATATAAAATTCTTTCACAAGCAGTTTGCCGCGAAATTTTCCCAAGTGCATTTGCGCACTTGCACATATCAGTCCGTAAACAAGAAAAGGGCTCAATATAAGCCCCTTTTTATCAACCGAAACGCTTTTACCAAAGGCAAAAACAAAAAGCCGACCGTCACCCCCGTGCAACCGATTTGCGGGAACATAACGGGCAAAGACAACAAAAAATACGCCTTTGTTTCTTCCCAACCATAACCAAGCCAAAGTGGGGTAATAAGGTTGTCCGTCATGGAAAACAACGCGGTACACGCGCACGCTGCAATCACAATCCACCAAAGGTTTAACGCCGAGCGTTTCACAGCCTTACCTAAAAAACCGAAAAGCAGGGTTAATAAATTAAAGTAAATCAAATATAAAATTAGCACCGTCGGCACAAACCCGAAAACGAGCTGACGAAGCAGGGAAAACGCGGTTGCCGCAATCATTCCTCTACAAACGCCGAACGCAAAAGCATAGCTCACGAACAGCACCGTAACGATTTCCAAACCGGGAATCATGGCAAACACAAGCTGCGCAGCAATTACGAGCGCGACAAAAACCGCGACGTATGCCGTTTCCTTGCTCGTGCGCGCCACTCTTTTTTTAACCGCTTTTTTTCGTGTTTGTTCTTGCACGTTTTTGCTATTCAACGCGTACCTGCCCCCTATCTTTTATTAAAATTCTTGATAAACCCAAACGTACGTTTCGCCCGATTTCACAATCAAGCTCTCCGCGCCGACGCTCGCACTGCCGAGCGTTTCGCCGTTGTATTCGTATTCTCCCCACATTGTATTTGAATTTTCTTCGTCCGAGGTATAGAGCATCCAACAAGGGTTATAATCGAGGTCGTTTTCCACGCCGTTGATTTCCACAATCATACCCTCTTTCGTCTTATAGGAAAACGCCCCATTTTCTTCCTTTTCCGACATTACTTCAAGCAACGTCTTCCCCGCCGACTCGTCGTCTGCTATAATTGCCAACGGCTCAACCCCGTCCGCGCTCTTGCCGCACGCAAAGAATACGACGGACAAAACCACCGTCATCACCATAAACAACGCGCCCCATACAGCCTTACAAAAAACTTTCATTCTTTTGTCACTCCTAAAAAATTCCCCGAAAGCAATTTCTTGCTTTCGGGGAATAGTACGCGAAAAACTCCGCTTGCATTTCAAGCGACATCTAACGCCTTTCCGCCCGTCCGCAGAAAATCGTTCTCTAAAACGCGCGGCAGGTCTCCCGACTTACAACGTCCCGTACGCGTTCAACGCGTACCTGCCCCCTTCCTTCCCACGTTTTTGCGCAGTGAAAGCGGGCGGACGTTCTTACGGTTGCGGCGGCAGTGGAGCAACTCGAAAATTCCGATTTCTCTCTTCCCTATTAAACCTTATTCGCAAATAAAGTACCGTTCGTTCGTATTCGGTTGTACATACAGTATACCACTGCACAATAAAAATGTCAAGAAAAAAGAAACGGCGCAAAACGCCGTTTCTCCAATTTTTCTATTATTTCAACAAATCGAAAAGCTCCGTTCTGGTTTTTGTCGATACCCAACCGCAAGCGATACCGCCCGGACCTACGTGCGAACCGATTACAGGACCCATAATCGTAACAAGCGGTTTTATACCTGTCTTTGTTTCCACTAAGTCCGCCAATTCCTGCGCGCCCTTTTCGTTATTCGTATGCACGACGACCGCAATCCCCGTTTCATCTACAGGCGCAAGCGCCATATGGTCGATTACGCGCGCAAACGCTTTCTTCATACCCTTGCATTTTTCCTGCACTTTCAGCTTGCCTTCCGCGTCAAACGCGAGCATGGGTTTAATATTCAGCATCGAGCCGAACACCGCAGCCGCCGCCGAAACTCTGCCGCCTTTTTTTAAATAGAACAAGTCGTTCGGGAAAACGCAATGTTGGATACGGTGACGTACTTCCATTAAATAATCGTACGTCTCTTTCGCGGTCATACCCTTATCGCGGCAGTCCGCCGCCAAAGACACCAAAATTCCCTGCCCGATAGTCGCCGTCAAGGGGTCGACTGCGTACACGTTAAAATCGGGATATTTTTCTTTCATATCGCGTGCCGCTTGCTCGGTGATAGTGATCGTATTTGCAAGTCCCGAAGAAATCATGAAATGTACAACGTCTTTCACACCCGCTTCCGCCATTTTCGTAAAGTGCTCCATGTGCGCTTCGTAATTGAGCTTCGCCGTTCGGGGAAAATATCCCGCCGAGACCTTTTCATAGAACGCTACGTATTCTTCCTCTTTTTCAAAATTATCGAAATATTCCTCAATTTGACCGCCCTTTTCCATCGTAAACGTTAAGGGTACAAACCAAATATTTCTCTCCTCCACGTACGCCTTTTTCAAGTCGCAGGTCGAATCCGTCGATACGTCAAACAACGCCATCTTTTTTCTCCTTTTTCCTTTCGTGCCGATTTATTATACCATAGCATAAAATCTTTGTCAACAATTTCAATATATATTGTCACGATTTTTTATGACAATGCCCGAAAAAATTCCCCTTTTAAAAAAGAGAAAATAATTCCTATTTTTTCTTCTCAAAAGCTTGAAAAAACAGGCGAAAATATGTATAATATTAATAGACGGTTTTCATTATAGCGACCGCATTGATATAACGACAAAATCATTTTCATTTAGGAGAACCATATGGACGTACAAAAAACTACCATCAACGCGATAAGAATTTTATCCGCGGAAGCGATTGACAAAGCAAAATCCGGTCATCCCGGTTTGCCCATGGGTTGCGCGCCGATTGCGTACACATTGTTTCAAAACTTTTTGAAATTCAACCCCAAGGATTTACAATGGGAAAATCGCGACCGCTTCGTGCTCTCCGCAGGACACGGCTCAATGCTCAATTACAGTCTTTTTCATTTGTACGGTATGGGGATTACCAAAGAAGACTTAATGAATTTCCGTCAGCTCAATTCCAAAACCCCCGGTCACCCCGAATACGGGCACACCGCGGGCGTAGAAACGACGACGGGACCGCTCGGTCAAGGCATTGCGAACGCCGTCGGTATGGCGGTTGCTGAAGCACACCTTGCCGCGCGGTTCAATAAACCGAACTTCAAAATCGTAGACCACTACACCTACGCAATTTGCGGCGACGGATGTTTAGAAGAAGGTATTTCCTATGAAGCTTGCTCGTTTGCGGGCACGCATAAGCTTGGCAAACTCATTGTTCTCTACGACGATAACGAAATCACTATCGAAGGCGATACTGACGTCACGTTCAAGGAATACGTCGGCGCGCGCTTCGCGGCGCAGCATTGGCAAGTACAGCACGTAGACCTGACCCAATCGGACGACGTAGAAGCGCTCTCCGCGGCAATCAAAAAAGCGAAAGCACGTACAGACAAACCGTCTATCATTATTTGCCATACCCGCATCGGTAAAGGCTCACCCTTGGAAGGCTCGGCGAAAGCGCACGGTGCTCCTCTTGGTGCGGAAAACCTTGCAAAGGCAAAGGAAAAACTCGGCTGGGATTTTCCGCCCTTCGAATGCCCCCAAGAAGTATTTGAGCATTGCGCGCAAGCGGCGATTGCGGGCGCAAAAGCCCAAGACGAATGGGCGGAAACTTTTAAAGCTTATGAGGAAGCGTACCCCGAGCTTGCGGCGGAATATAAAAAAGTCATGGCTGGTGAAATGCCCAACTTCGACGAAATCGCAGGTCTTTACGATTTCGAAAAGCCGATGGCGACCCGTCAAACGTCGGCGAAAGTACTCAATGCGCTCGCAGCGCATATCCCCCAACTGATGGGCGGTTCGGCTGACCTTGCTCCCTCCAACCTTTCGGATATGAAAGATACGGCGGAAATTCAATACGGCACTTTCTCCCCCGAGAATTTCGCAGGTAGAAATATACATTTCGGTATCCGCGAACACGCAATGGCGGCGATTGCGAACGGTATGCAGCTCCACGGCGGCGTACAAGCCTACTGTGCAACCTTCTTCGTGTTCTCCGATTACTGCAAACCTGCAATGCGGCTCTCGGCGCTCATGAAAGCGCCCGTCACCTATATTATGACGCACGATTCCATCGGCGTTGGGGAGGACGGTCCTACCCATCAGCCCGTAGAACAACTGATTATGCTCCGTTCCATTCCTGGCTTGAAAGTCTATCGCCCTGCAGACGGCAAAGAAACCGCGGCGGCTTGGGTTTCGGCATTAAGCGGAAAGGAACCCACCGCACTCGTGCTTACCCGTCAAGGCTTGCCTCAATACGAAAACAGCGGCAAAATCGCCTTAAAGGGCGGCTACGTTTTGGAAGACTGCGACGGTACGCCCGACGTGCTTTTAATGGCTTCGGGTTCGGAAGTCGAGCTTTGCGTAAAAGCCAAAGCAGTTTTGGCGGAACAAGGCGTAAAAGCGAGAGTCATTTCCCTGCCCTGTTTCGAAGAATACGAAAAGCAAAGCGCGGAATATAAAGAAAGCGTTATGCCGAAGAACGTAAAAGCGAGAGTTGCCGTCGAAGCGGCTTGCCCGTATAGTTGGTATAAATATGCAGGCGACAGCGGCGAGTTCGTTTGTATGACTTCATTCGGCGCGTCCGCTCCTGCAGGTCAACTTTTCGCCCATTACGGTTTCACCGTAGAAAACGTCGTTGCGAAAGCGCTTGCGTCCATCGAAAAATCCAAAAACTAATATCGTAGAAATGTGAACAGCCGCGTTTTTGACGCGGCTGTTTATTTTTCAAGAAATTATCACATTTTCACAACGAGATTTCCTTAATCGTTTGCTATACTACGTTTGACAATGATGCTTATCCGTTTCCAATCAAGCTTTGGCTTGAGTAAAAACACCTCCATAACAACGCAAAAACGTACGCTCTTCCCGCGTACGTTTTTGTTTTTATTTCTCATTCAACGCGTACCTGTATGGCTCGTTAGGAATATAACTGCGCGATCGCGGCGTTGATTTCTAAATCCTTCCCATACGCTTCTTTCACCGTTTTCGCACCGTCTTCGGGCAAGATCCCCCTGCCGTGAATACTCGTTTTTGAGACGGGCCAACGGATTTCCGCCGTCGTGAGTTTTAACGCGTCCTTTTCAAACCAATCCAAATAATAGGTCGTTTGCATAATCCCCTTGCCATAGGTTTTCGCCACGCCGCCGCGCTCGGATAAACAAATATTTTCATACGAAAGCGCCCCGTAATCGAGCATAAAACCAATCAAACATTCCGACGCCGAAGCCGTGTCGATATCCGCAAGTACGAAAATACGGCTTTCGGGCTTGAAATAATTTTCGTAAACGTTCCCGCGCGCATTGTAAGCGACTTTCTTATTCCCGTAATCAGCAAGCACTGCAAGGGGTGTGCTTCCTTTCGCGTTCTTGCCGAAAAACGCCGCGATTTCCTGCATGACGTCCAAATATCCGCCCGTGTTCCCGCGAAGGTCTAAAATCAAATCGGTTTTGCCGTCTTGACGAAACTGGTCCATTGCCGTCGCAACCCCCCTCGACGCATTCCCGCTGAACTGTATCAAGCGAATATAAGCCGTTTGATCGGGCAACGCCGTAAGAGCATTGCCTTTTTCCGTCCATTCGCTATTATTGCCACCCGTAAAGGCGTAGGAGGACGTGTTCGTGCGATAAAAAACGTAATTCTCTACGTAGACTTCTTTGGCAAGCGAAACGGTTTTTTCTTCGCCGTTTGATAGCACTCTCAAAAATACGGTTTTGCCCGTATCCATACCGCTTAAAAAGGTAGAGAAAACATTGAAATTTTGGCTTTCAGTCAGTCCGTCTTCCTCCGCCCCGAACGCGATAATTTTGTCTCCTTCCAACAAACCCGCTTTTTCCGCAGGCGAGTTGCCGCTCACGCGCGTGATTAAAATTTGTTCATTCCCGTCCGCGTCTTGGGTCAAAAGCATTGCGCCGATCCCGCCCCTTTTTCCCGCTAACGTTTGTTCGTTCGTTTTGAATTCTTCCGCTGTCATATAGTAGGAATAAGGGTCGAGCAAGTCGTTATTGACCGCATCGTAAAGGGTAGAATAAAATTCGTCGTTGGAAATATCCTGATAATATTTATCGTCGATTTTATCCTTTATCCAAATCAGTTTTCGCATACCCTTGTCAAGCGAAAACCAAAAGGTCAAAGCGCCCGACGCGAAAAGTATTGCAGCAAGCAATACACACCCGATGATTTTCCATACTTTTTGGGCTGTTTTCCCTTTTTTAGTAGGGGCAGGTACGCGTTGAACGTCGGTTTCAGGGTTATTTTCAAAATTGAAAATTTCGTTGTTTTCTCGGTTTTCCATAATATTCACTCCAAGTTTATATCCTTTTTAGGATAAAAATATAATCCGTCCGCATAAAATACCCGTGGACGGATTATTTCTTTTATTTTTTCAAGAGCTTGTAAAGCACCGTCAGCACGCGAAAAGATACCGCGCCCGAGAAAAGACGGATATTCAAGCCCGTCGCCTTTTCAATTTTATCCAAGCGGTACAAAAGGGTGTTCCGATGCAAATACAAGCGACGGGAAGTCTCGCTGACGTTCAAGCTGCACTGTAAAAAGGCTTCCGCCGTAGCGAGCATTTCTTCGTCCTCAAAGACTTCTTTAAAGCGTTCGTCGCTGATTTCCGAAAGATATTCGCGCAAACGGCTTTCCGGTACGTCCTCCAGCATTTTCATTAAGATAAAATCGCGGTAAAAATGTACGTTCCCTTGGATTTGGAAAACGTCCGCATAGCGGAGTGCGTTTTCAGCGCTTGCGTACGAAACGGCAATATCTTTCAGTTCGCGCACGGTAGGTCCGACTCCCGCCTGCACGTCTACGCCAAGTTCTTCCTTGAGAGACTGCGTTAAAAATTCCGCATAATCGACGGAAGAATGGGATTCGTCCGCCGTTTCTTCTTCAAAACGTACCAACACGCAAATATCGCGGCTGATTTGCACGACGGTATCCAAGCTGTTTCCGCCATACTGTTCCAACGCGGAAACCGTTTCGTCCATTAGCTTCGGCACTCGCAATACAATCGCAAAACAGGGCGTGTTTTTTACGGAATATTTCGTCACGTACTTATAAATCCCCATCGAGGAATATTCCCCCATAAGAATTCGCTTCAACTGTTCCGTTTTCGGCAGTTCGGACACCTTTTCTGCAAAGCCTTCGATATACGAAGGCAAAAGCAAAGCATAGTTTCTTTCCGCTTCTCCGCACCCATCCAAAATCCCGATATACCCGACGTTTCTATATAAAAAACGGAAGAAGGTATGTCTCCCGTCATCCGTCACTTTATCAAACTGCCAATCGCAAACGGGCAAATCCGCAACGGGGGCGTTTTCCGCGTAGTACGACAAACGGATATTCAATTTTTCCATAAGCTCTTTGACGATTCTTTCTATTTCCGTCATATCGCCGCTCCTCGGCGGACTCTACGTAAAAGCCGCCCTAATTTCTATACAAAACTATTATATCGCAAACGAAAAATTTTTTCAAGGGGTTTTTCATATCTTTGTCTTTTTTTCCTTGATGAAAGTGTAAAAACACTTAATTTTTTTAACTTTTTTTTACGGAAAGACTTAAAAAATACTTTTTAAGTATTGACATCTTCCGTCGAAAGTGTTATAATACTATAAAATGTAAAAGTTTGACCCTGCGTAGCGTAAGCAAAGCGGGAAATCCAAAATAACTTTCAGGAGATTTGTTATGGCTAACAAGGCTAAAAAGAACGTAAGCTATCGCTTACTTGCTGTACTTTTGGTTGCGGCGTGTGTTGCTCTCGTAGTCCTGCCGATCAAAGTATTGGGCCGCTTCCAAGGCTCTTTCGTCCTTGGCGAATTCGCTTTGTACGAAGTAGCGCAGGACATTTTTGATTCCGGTATGAAACTTTGGGGCGTACTTCCCACTTTCTGTGACGACTCGACGTATTTGGGTATCGCGGCAGCTCTTGCGCTTTACGTATTCGCAGCAACGATTGTCGTTGCGTTCGTTTGCGCATTCATCGCGATTTTCACGAGAAAGAAAGCTCCCGGTCTCGTTCGTTTCGCAACGTTCGTCATCACTTGGGGCGCAGCGGCTTACGCACTTTCCATTCTTTGCATCACGTCGTATAGCAGCGTTGTAGAATTGACCTTTGATTGGCTTACGACCGGCATTGCGCTCGGCGCGGCATTCTTCTATTTCGTGCTTCAAATCGCACACACGGGCAAGGCGGCTTGGTTCAACGCAATCCACTTCATCCTTTCCCTTGCTTATACCGCGGCTTTGATTCTTGCGTTCACGCACGAAGGCGCTGCTGTAAGCGCAGCTCTTAACAGCTCGAAGAATATTTGGAAGATTTTGATGCTCGCAGTAGTTGGTCTTTCCTTCCTCAACCTTGGTATCGCAAGTTGCCGTGCAAACTCCAAAAAGGGTCTTGCAGGCGATCCTATTCGCTACGTATTCCAAGTCATCGTTGCACTTGGGGCAATCTACATCTACCACGCAATCAAGCTTGAAAGCAAATCCTATCTTTTCTTCACGGTTTGCGCAATCATCGTTTCCCTTCTTCAAATCGTTATCGCACTCAGCCAACTCGGCGTTCGCCGTAAGAAAGCTGTAAAAACGGCAAAGAGCGAAGCAATGAACGAATTCGAGTTAGAAGAAACGATCGAAGCTGTTCCTTACGAAGGCGGCCCTGTAGCAGGCGTAGAAGTTGCTGAATTGGTAAATGCTGACGACGCAGACGCAAGCGCAGAAGAAGCGGAAGAAGATTACTCCGGTAAATTCGACGCGTTCATCGGCACGCTTTCTAAAGCGGAAAGAGAAGAATTCATCGACGTTTACGTACTTCGCACGAACGGCGATATGCCTGAAATTCCCGAATACGTTGTAGGCGGAAACAATAAGGCGTTCTTCAATAAGGTGTTCATTTACCTTGGTCAATACAGAGAAAAAGTTTCGAGCGAACTTCTTGGCAAGATCTACGATTTCTCGCGAAAGCTTTCCTAATCTCTAGAAAATAATTACGAGCCGACTTTTCAGTCGGCTCGTTTTTTATTCCTTATTTCAAACAACGAAAGGGGCGAACTTGCGTTCGCCCCTTTCCTCTTTCTTATCTTTTAATACGGATTAACAATCCGCCGTCTTCTGTGATAAATCTTTCCGACACTCGGTCCACCAAAAACAATCCTCTGCCGCTTTCTGCATACACGTCCGAGCAGGTTTCCCGTTTTACGGGGAAGAAAATCTCCGCCGTGAAAATCTTTAATTCCACAAACTCGGGCGTCAACTCAAAGTCTAGCTTCGCATTTCCGTCCGCGTGCTTTAATACGTTGCCTAACAGCTCGTAGGCGACAAGTTTACTGTCAAACACACGATCGGGCGCTACGTTTTGCGTAAAAAGAAAGTCGCAAAGTTCGTCCACGGCGCGCCGCAACGTTGCGTAATTGATAATTTCATACGTCATTCTTTGCCCCTCCTTTCTTCTTTTTAATTAAATACGTCCTTTAACCTATCCTTTAATTTTTCGAGCAATCTTCTCTCCATACGCGATACGTACATTTGCGATTTACCGCCCAGCTTTTTCGCCGTATCGCTTTGAGAGAGTCCGTCCACAAACCGATATTTTACCAGTGCCTTTTCTTCGTCGCTAAAATCCTGCATAGCCGAAGAAAGGGTTTCTTGGGTTTCAAACTGCTCATACCCGTCCTCGCCGCTTGCAAGCACCCCGTACAACGACTTATCGTTGTCCTCGTCGCTTGCCGTCATCATACCGTCTAAAGACACCGTTCCGCCTATTTCGAGCGCCTTTACGACGTCTTCTTCTTCCACGTTAAGAACTTGTGCAATCTTCTTAATTTTCGGCTTGTCGCCGTTTTCTTTTTCATATTCAAGCGAGAATTTCCGAACGGCAAGATTTAATTCACCCAGCCGCCTCGGCACTTTTATCATACGGGAATTGTCACGGAAATAGTTCTTAATTTCCCCCGCAATCGTCGGCGTAATGAACGTGGAAAACTGTACGCCTTGGTCGACGTCGAATCGGTCGATTCCGCGGACAAGCGCCATCGCGGCGATTTGTTGCAAATCGTCGTACTCCACTCCTCGCCCTACGAATTTTTTGGCAAGGATTTCGGTTATGTAGAGATAATGCTCGGCGATTTGATTACGAATCGTTATATCGCCGCTCTCTTTGTACCGCTTGAACAGCTCGTTAATGCGTTCTTCCGTCATTTGCTCAGCCTTCAAATACGATTTTTACCACTCTATCCGATTCCTTTACGAAATCCACTTCCCCTAAAAGCGCATGCAAAAGCGCTCTGGAAATCCCGTCCTCCAAGCTATCGCCCATTTCTCCGACTTCGCCCACGCCGCTCACCGCGCAGCCGAGCGCGTCGCCAACGGTAAATTCAATGCTCGCCGTTGAAAAACCGTTGCGTTTCAAAATAAGCAAACTTTCCGTCACGCAAACTTTATAATCTTCCGCCGTATCCACGTCAAAACCCGCAAGAGCGCAAAGTCCGCCCGTCGTCAAGCGTACCGTCGTCAAATATTCACCCATCAAAGGCAACGTCACCGTAAATTTCCCCATCGTTATGCAAGCTCCATAATACTATCCAACGAACAAATCACGAACAATTTCTTGATTTTCGGCTGTAAATTTGTCAGACGAAGGGTAAAACCGTCCGATTTCACCATCTTCAAAATTTTCACAAACGTACCAAGCGTCGTGCTATCGATAAAATTCAGTTCCGTGCAATCAAAGCAAATGCTGCCGCGCGTTTGTTCGTACGCCGCTGCAATTTCCTGATAAAACGCCTCCGCATTCCCCAAATCGATATCCCCTGAAAGCGCCGCGTTCAACACTCCGTTTTCAAAACCGAGAATTTTCACTTCTTGCATTGTCTTTCCCTCCGAAAAATCTTTCCTTATATAATATATACCACAAATTTTTTGCGCTTAAACAAGAATGGGCGCAACCAAATTAAAAAGCAATCCCACGCTCACGGAAACAAGATAACAAACGAGAATCATGAGCAAATTCCGTTTCCATTTCCGACCGTTCCGAAGCAGCACGACAAACCCCATACCCGCGTTCGCACAAAGCCCTGCTAA
Organism: Clostridia bacterium; assembly: GCA_017462825.1. The sequence goes on from JAFTQI010000028.1 coordinate 26,490, forward strand.
ACACGAACCGAACGTAATTGCGCCGCTTAAAAAGCTTTCTGTAATTACCACGGACGACGCGCAGTTTGGAATCAAACCAACCGCACAGGACACAACGGGCTGTAAAAAGCGGTTGCGCTTCATAAACTTCGCAAAGACTTCCTCGCCGCCAACGCCGTGAATAATAAACTCCAACGCAAAATTCACAAGCAAGATAAACAAACCGACTTTGAGCGTATGCAAAAGCGGATACAATAGATAATTTTTCCACGCACTCTCACCGTCGTGTTTTCTCCCACAAGAACAGTTCGTTTCCACGTCCCTTTCTTCCAAGTACGCCTGCATAAAGATTTCGTGCGTGGTGTCGGGAAGTCCGTTCACCGTTTTGGGCATTTGAACGCATACCTGCCTACGCCCAAGCAATTTCATCACCCCGTCCGCCGCATAACCGACCGCAACGCCGATAACGATTTTGGAAAGGAGCAAGGGCAACACCCAAGCCGCCCCCTCACCCGAGGAAAGCATAATGATAAACGCTTCGTCGCTCGTCGCCATAAAAATCGCAAATAGCGTGCCGACGGTGATATACTTTTGCTCGAAAAGCTTCGCCGCCATCACGGAAAAACCGCATTGCGGCACAAGCCCCGTCGCCGAGCCGACAAGAGGGCCCAACTTACCGCCGAGCCTTGTCACCTTTTGCATATCCGCTTTCGTTTCAATCAATTCAATGATTGCATAAATAAGGAACACGAACGGCAAAAGGGGCAACGTATGTTCTAACGAATGTCCTAAATGATGTCCTGCTTCCTGCAAGAAATGCTCAATCCTTTCCCACATAGCCTACACCTTTTTTTTCTTCCGCTCTACGGCTTTGTACCGTTTCCAAGGTCGCCGCCAAAGGAATGGACGCCTTTGCCGTCAAATCCATTTCCGCAAAATTGCCCAAGCGGTACTGCACCAAGCCTTCCGACGCGATCATTGCCGCGTTGTCCGTGCAATAACGTTTTTCGGGCAAAATCAACGTCAAATCGTTCTTTTTACACGCCTCTTGCAAGGATTCTCGTAAATAAGTATTCGCCGCGACGCCGCCGCCTGCCGTCACCGTATGCACGCCCTTTTCCTTTGCCGCGGATACCGTTTTTTCCACGAGTACGTCCACCGCCGCTTTTTGGAAAGAACACGCCACGTCCGCTTTGGAATACCCCTCTTTCTTTTGTTCTTTTGTGTGACAGTAGTTAATTACCGCCGTTTTCAAACCGCTGTAAGAAAAGTTATACCCGCCGCCGCCTTTTAACATTTTCGGCATCGGTACGTTCGCTTTTCCATCGAGCGCGCACTTTTCAATGTTCGGCCCACCGGGGTATTTTAACCCCAACACACGCGCCACTTTATCGAACGCTTCACCCGCCGCGTCGTCGAGCGTCGCGCCGAGAATTTCAAACTCCGCCTCCGACTTTGCATACAAAATCGCGGTATGTCCGCCGCTTGCGAGCAACGTGACGAACGGGGGATGTAAATCGGGCGCGGAAAGATAGGACGCGGCAAGGTGTCCGCGAATATGGTTGACCGCAATCAAGGGTTTATTAAGCGCATACGCAAACGCTTTCGCAAAGGAAACGCCTACAAGGAGCGCACCCAAAAGCCCTGCGCCGTAGGTAACCGCCACTGCGTCGATGTCCGCATACGTGATCCCTGCGTTTTTCACCGCCCGTTCCACCACTTCCGCCACTGCGTCGGTATGCGCGCGCGAAGCGATTTCGGGTACAACGCCGCCAAACTGCGCTTGCACACTTGCGGACGACGCGATTTCGTCGGAGAGAATTTTTCTACCGCAAATCACCGCCGCTGCCGTTTCGTCGCAGGACGATTCTATCCCCAAAATGATCGGGGCTTTCTTATTTATATCCAAATTCTTAAAAGGATCGTACATAGTTCTCTCCAGTTCCAAGGACGGACCGCCGTCCCCTCATTTATGCAAAAGGGCAAGTATAAACCCATACCTGCCCCCTACCTTTATTAAAATTTCTTTAAATAGTCAATGACGAAACCGTGAATGTCGCCGTCCATAACCGCTTGTACGTCGCCCTTTTCGTAACCCGTACGGGTATCCTTTACAAGCGTATAAGGACAAAATACGTAGGAGCGGATTTGCGAACCCCACTCGATTTTTTTCACGTCTCCTTTCATCGCTTGCGCTTCCGCTTGGCGTTGCTGAATCTTGATTTCCAAGAGTTTGGAACGAAGCATCGTAAAGCACATTGCCTTGTTTTGAAGCTGCGAACGCTCGTTTTGGCATTGTACCACAATCCCCGTGGGGAAGTGGGTGATGCGTACCGCCGAAGCGACCTTATTAACGTTTTGACCGCCAGCACCGCCCGAATGGTAGATGTCGATACGAATATCGTCGTCATTGATTTCCACTTCGTCGTCTTCTTCTACTTCTGGCATAACTTCAAGGGAACAAAACGACGTTTGACGGCGTTTATTCGCGTCAAAAGGCGAAATACGCACCAAACGGTGCACCCCCATTTCCGCTTTCAAATACCCGTAAGCATTTTCTCCTTCCACGCGGAATTCGACGCTTTTATAGCCTGCGCCGTCCCCCGCTTCACGGTCGAGTTCGTATACCTTGAACCCCATCTTTTCGCAATAACGGCAGTACATGCGGTAAAGCATTTGACACCAGTCGCAGGCTTCCGTACCGCCTGCGCCTGCATGCAAGGACAGCATGGCGTTGTGGTTGTCGTAAGGTCCTTTCAAAATTGCGCGGATACGCATATCTTCGATGTCCTTTTCCGCCGTAGCAAGCATTTGGTCAAGCTCGGGGATCAGGCTTTCGTCTTCCGTTTCTTCAATCAAGTCCACCACGTCCGAAGCGTCGGAAAGCGCCGTTGCGCCCGCTTCGTAGGATTTGATTTTATTGCGGATCGCGGAAGCTTCCTTGCCGATTTTAGTAGACTTTTCCAAGTCCTGCCAAACTTCGGGGTTTTCCTGCTCTTTTTCAAGCTCCGCAAGACGGGGGCGCAAATGCTCGATATCCAAAGCGTATTCCGCTTCCTTAAGCACTTCGCGCATACCTTGAATTTTTAATCTGTAATCGTCAGCTTTGAACATATAATTTCCTTATTCTTTCTTATCTTCGGGTTTTTCCGCCGGTTTGAACGAGGACATGCTCGACAAAGGCGAGGGCATCAAACGACGGAACGTACGCGGTGCACCTGCTTGAGGCTGCGTAGGTTGCGTAGGCTGCGTAGGTTGTATCGGGCGCATTACCGGCTGTGCGGGGCGAGTTTCAATTTTTACCTTCAAAAGCACGCTGATAATCGAACGCTGTACGCGCGCAATCATTTCCTCGAACATATCAAAGCCTTCTTTCTTATACGAGATAACGGGGTCGACTTGACCGTATGCGCGCAAGGAAATCCCTTTGCGGAGCTGATCCATCGCGTCGATATGGTCGATCCAGTTTCTATCTACCGTCATCAAAAGCACACGTCTTTCTACGGCGCTGAAATCTACACCTTGTTCTTTAAGATCTTCAATTTTCTTTTCGTATTCCTTAATTACTTTCTTCGTAATCTTCTTAAGCGCAAGCTCGTAATCCCACTTCATCAAGCGTTCGCGCGTGACGTAGTTCGTACCCTCGGGCAGCACTTTTGCTTCCAAAGCCGCATTGAGTTCTTCTTCGTTCCAAAGCTCGGGCATCGCGTCCACGTTGACCGCCGCCGAAACCGTTTCCGCTACGTAATCGGGGATATATTTAAGCACTTGTTCGTGTACGTCCGCTCCGCGGAGCACGTTCATACGTTCCCCATACATAACCAAACGTTGTTTGTTCATAACGTCGTCGTACTGAAGAACGTTCTTACGGATACCGAAGTTTCTGCCCTCGATATTCTTTTGCGCGTTTTCAATACCGTGCGAAAGCATTTTGGACTGCAAAGGCGTATCTTCGTCGATCTTGAAGAAGCGGTAAAGCGCCTTCATTCTTTCGCCGCCAAAGCGCATGATCAAATCGTCTTCCAACGAGAGATAGAACACCGACATACCGATATCTCCTTGACGGCCTGCACGACCGCGGAGCTGGTTGTCAATACGGCGGGATTCATGGCGTTCCGTACCCAAAATACAAAGCCCGCCGACCGCGATAACCTGTTCCTTTTCCGCGTCCGTTTGCGCTTTATAATATTCGTAAACTTTCTTATATCTTTCACGGAGCGCAAGAATTTCGTCGCTTACTTCGGTGATATACAAGCTCATTGCAAGCTCGATATCTTCATGGTTTGCCCCCTCTTCACGCAAACGCTTTTTCGCAAGGTATTCGGGGTTACCGCCGAGCAAGATGTCCGTACCGCGCCCCGCCATGTTGGTGGAAATGGTAACGGCGTTGAGTCTACCTGCCTGCGCAACGATTTCCGCTTCGCGTTCATGATTTTTCGCGTTCAAAATGTTATGTTTTACACCGTTTCTCTTAAGCAAACGGGAAATTTCTTCCGACTTGTCTACGGAAGACGTACCTACAAGGATAGGCTGACCGCTTTCGTGACGCTTCATAATTTCGTCCACGAGCGCGCGCTTTTTTCCCTCCGCCGTCGAGTATACCATATCGGGCAAATCCACACGCTTGATGGGACGGTTCGTGGGGATTTCGACAACGTCGAGCGAGTAAATGGTTCTAAATTCCGCTTCTTCCGTCTTTGCCGTACCCGTCATACCCGAAAGTTTCGCGTACAAACGGAAATAGTTTTGGAAAGTAACCGTCGCGAACGTCTTGTTTTCGCTGCGAACTTCCACCCCTTCCTTTGCTTCGATTGCCTGGTGCAAACCGTCGGAATATCTTCTGCCGTCCATCAAACGCCCCGTGAATTCGTCAACGATAACGACTTCCATGCCCTTATCCGTTTCTTTCACGATATAGTCTTCATCGAGTTTGAAAAGCTTGTGCGCTTTGAGTGCTTGTTGGATATGGTGGTTGAGTTCCGCATGCTCTAATTCGGCGATATTATCGATACGGAAGAATTTTTCCGCCTTTCTCGCGCCGCTGTCGGTCAGCTCGACCGTCTTATCCTTTCTATTGACGATATAATCCCAGTCCTTCGCCGCAGCCAAGGATTTCTTCCCCTCGGGCGCTGCCGCAAGAGCCGCGGCTTTCTTTTCCGCCATACGCGCCTCGTAGTTCGCCTGTTCTTCCAAGGAAAGCTTAGTATAGTCTACGTATTCTTCCTCGTCGTCTTCCGATTCTTCTACGTATTTCTTCTTTTTATTTTTTTTGTTCGCGCGCATTGCCGCGTACGCTTCGTTTTCCGCGTCTTTAAGCTCGTCGTCAAAACCGCCCGAAATCGTGCGCACGAATTTGTCCACTTGTACGTACAAGTCGGACGACTTTTCACCCTTACCCGAAATGATAAGCGGGGTTCTCGCTTCGTCGATTAAGATGGAGTCGACTTCGTCGACGATTGCGAACGTCAAATCGCGCTGTACCATCTTGTTGACGTCCGTTTTAAGGTTGTCACGCAAATAGTCGAACCCGAATTCGTTGTTCGTACCGTACGTAATGTCGCACTTGTACGCAATACGTTTTTGTTCGTCGTCCATACCGGGGACAACAACGCCTACGGTAAGTCCCATATATTTATGGACTTTGCCCATCCATTCCGCGTCACGTTTTGCGAGGTAATCGTTGACCGTAACGATATGCACGCTCTTGCCCGAAAGCGCGTTCAAATAAGCAGGCAAGGTGGAAACGAGGGTCTTACCTTCACCCGTACGCATTTCCGCGATACGGCCTTGGTGCAAACAAATACCGCCGATAATCTGCACGCGGAAGTGGCGCATTCCAAGTACGCGTTTTGCCGCTTCGCGGAGCGCTGCGAACGCGTCGTACAAAATGTCGTCCAGCGTTTCGCCCGCCGCCAGTCGGTCTTTCAAAACCTGCGTTTGGCCGCGGAGCGTTTGCTCGTCCATCGCTTGATACTTCGGCTCTAACGCTTCTACCTGATCCGCCATTTTGTTGAGTTTTTTGAGTGCGCGTCTACCGTCGCCGCTCATAAGATATTTAATCAATCCCATCTTCATAACTCCGATGATTTATTTTTCGAAAACCTCGCCGTGGAATGAACGCAGCCCATACTACGGCATTATATCGTCATTTTCTATTGTACAATATTTTTATGCAAATTGAAAGCGTTTTTAAGGGTTTTTCACAAAAAACCTTTCCTTATAGGAAAGAAATTCCCTTTTTCGCTTTGTTTTCCAAACGCACATTAATTATTTATAACCATTTTTCGCTGGATTTAGACAGTAACTGAGCAGACTGCGCCTGCCCTCAAGCAAGTATGTTTGCGTTTTTAGTTTGCTCGACCATATCCCAAAAAAGCCCGCCCGAAAACGTTACCCAAAAAAAACGAGCCCTCGAAAGAGCCCGTTTCTTTGTTTTTTTGCAAAACGCTTATGCCATGTACGCGTTCAATACCTCTAAATCCAATTCAAAGACGTATTGATTATACGAATCGGAATTAGATACATACACTTCAAATACTACCGTCAAATTGTTGAGTTCAGCTTCTCCCAACGCAGCAATCGCTTCCACTAAATTATTCATCTTAACCGTATAGATATAGCTATCGCCAGCCGAATAGTAATCACTCCAAATGTTATTATACAAGTCTTCACTGCCCGTTTGTCTTTCCTCGTACAAATCGCCGTTCAAAATAATACCATTTTCGCCTTCGTTTGCTTCCAAATCGTAGTTCACGAAGAAATGCACGTCGTAATCGTATTCGTAAGGGTTATACAAACCGATCTTGTAGGTGTCAGCCGTATCCATATCTTCAAGAATGATATTGCCGTCGCCGTACGACGCTTTCGTGCCGCAAATCGTACAAACTTTCACACCTTCATTATTCAATTTGTAATTATGTCCGTTCGGTGCATGGTAATGATAGCTTTGCGATTCGCCGCAATATGCGCATGCGTGTTTGCATTCTCTATACTGCGTACAGGAATAATCGTCAATGTAATAATGCTCATACGAGCCGTGACTTACGCCGCTATGCGTTTTGCCGCTCACCAAATCCGTTTCCACGTACGAACAACCGCTCCATTCGCGCGAATAACCGTATTCGATTTCACCCGTTTCAAAATCGTAGCACGCGTAATAAATTTCTCTGCCCGCGTCGTTGTAAACGCTCTTATACCACTCCGTAATCTTGCCGCAATCTTCACAAACGCGTTTATACGTGTTAGGATCGGAATCAACGTCTTCGGCGTCGTGACTCCACCACCAATCATACGCAAGATAAGTAAACGTCGTGCCGTCCGCAAGCGGGAATACGTAATACTCGTATTCATAACGCTTACAACCTACGTTCGAACTCCAACCTTCTCTCGTATACGTATAGCCGCAATTTACAAGTTCATTATTATCGTTGAGATGTTCTACGGAACAAGCGTAAACGTAAACTCGACGTCCTTTCGCTTCGTCATAATATTCCTCAACGCGATCGAATTCGCAGGTAAGAGCAGACGTCTTACTATCTACATAGAGGTATTTATCCCCCGCGCCGCAAGGACATTCTTCAATCACCACCGTCAAGTCGCCGCAAAGCGCACCCGTTTTGAGAACCTTTTCCGAATAGCTCGTGGGGTGATGGCTTCCGCCGTCGTTTGTCCAACTATTCAAAATCTTATCGCAAACGGTACAGAAATATGTTTCCTTATAACCGTCTTCACAACTCGTCGAGCCCTCCAAAAGCTCGTAGCGGTGCGCCGTCTTATGACCGTTTACCAACACTTCCGTATAATTATGACCGCAAACGGAACAAGTATACTTGTTGTAGCCCTGACCTTCACAGCCTACGGGATCTTTATGGCTTTGCAACTTATAGTTGTGCATGCCCATACCGTTTTCGGAATGTTTATCCCAATCGTACATTGCGTACTTGCCCGATTTTTCGTTATAGAAGAAGGTTACGTCTTCCATATCCGCACCAGTTTCAAGCGAACCGTTATCCACTTCGATACCGATAGGCATACCGTCTTCGTTCATCCAAATGTACGCTTCCGCGTATTCATAAGTGAAGAAAGAAACATTATATTCTTTCCAGCCCGTACAATCGTCTATCGCAATAATTGCCGCCGCGTCAGTCGTCTTACCGAGCAAACCTTCCATTCTTGCGAGAATCTTCGTTGCCTCTACACCTTGATAGGTTTCTTTCCCGATCGTTTCTATATCGATATCCCAAATGTTCATGCTCCAAAGATACTTTTCGCCGTCTTTCACGTCTACGATTGCATATACTTGTTCGTAGCGGCTTTCCTTATAAAGCAGCGTAGATTCTTTGAAATTAAGTGCCGATTTAAGACTTTCTGCCTTGTTAATCGCGTCCGTATAAGCACCGATATAGCTACCGTTCATCGTTACGTTGATCGATCCGTTAATTACGGTATTCGTGCTGTATTCGTCTTCTTCACTCCCGTCTTTTTCGCCCGATATTTCAACGTCTTCTTTCTTAGAAACGCTCGACGACGTTTCAAAATTTACTTTAATGGAAACGGTAAGTAAGTTACCGAAATCATCCGTCGTAAAGGTAAGGTTTGTTTCTTCAAGCATCGTAACGATAGCGTCGATTCTATCCGCGATAGGCGCAGGATCAACTTCGCCATAGGACGCGGTTGCCATTGCCCAAACCGTCGCTTGTTTGAAGGATTCCGCCATTTGCGAAATCATTTCTTCCGCTTGTTCTTCCGTTATCGGTTCTTCCGAACCGGACATTGCTCCAAGTAATTGAAGAAGAGTCACGTCTTTATATTGCGCAAGCATTTCACGAATATTGAATGCGCCCATACCCTCGTCTTCTTCGACTTCGTCATCTTCTTCGTACGCCGCCGCAAGAGGTTTGAGCACCACCTCGCCTTGCTCTACGTCTTCTTGATCCTGCCAACTGCTGTTGATGTTGCCGCCGTCATAGTCGGGATTCGGTTTTACCGTTCCGCTGCCGCCGCCGTTATAATCAGGGTTCGTGCTGCCACCCGCAGAACCGCCGAAGTTCGGCATCATACCGCTCATATTATTCATGAAGAAATCGATCAAGTCGTACACTTCTCCAATGTTTACGCCCCACAATATCGCTTCTTGAACCAACTCGATTTCCAACTGCGCGACCGTCTTATTGAGCGAATCGATGAGATATTCCACCGTCTTATCAAACGAGCCTTTACCGAAAACGAGATCGTAAAGCTCGTTGAGCTTGGTATTTACCAAATGATTGAATACTTCGTTCAAACGTTCGAAATTAATCGCGAACTGATAACCCGTCACCGTTTCCGTCTTAGTGAACACGTATTCGGTGATATTTTCGATAATATTGTTGAACGGACTGTCCGCTACCGCTTTAATCGACTCTATAATCGCCGTAACGCCGAGTTCGTCAAGCATTGCTTTCATTTGATCGCCGCCCGTAAACAACGTAAACATAAGCATTGCAGACGCAGGCATGTCTTCTTCCGATTGCGCCATAGACATCATCATTTCCTGATCGACGTACATCGTCATTTCACGGTCGGTGTTGTTTTCCACGTATTTTACGGCAATGTATACTTTACCGTCTTGCATCACAAGTTTTGCCGAACCGCTATACGCTTCGCCTTCTATCGCCGAGCCGTCCACGCCATAATTCGTTTCGGTCACCGAAACTGCACCTTCGCCTTTCCCGATCGCGCCCTTGTCGCCTTGCCCTATTTCCAACTTAATATCCGTAATCTGAATATCGTATACCGTCTTATAACGTCCGTCAGATTCAATATTTTGAATGTTCAGTTCTTTGATTTCTACACAAACCGTTTCCACATTTCCCAAGCTGTCGAAAAGGTTGAAATAGAAATTATTCACTTTCGACGCGTTAGGATCTGCCGCGCCGCAAACGCCGCACGTGCCGCTGACATAATTGTGACCCGTTGCCACTACGATATTATCCGAATAAGAAGCCGAGCAACCAGAGCAGGTGTAAAGCGTGTAGCCCTTTACCGTACAAGTAGGCGCGACTGTTTCTTGCACGTAGGTATGTGCAATCGCGTCTACACGGTCAGACATATACGTGTCGCCGCAATCGTTACAGGTATATTCCGTATACCCTTCCGCTGAACAGGTAGGCGCAACCGTTTCCTTTGCGTAATCGTGACCGTCCGCCAAAGCGGTTACGACGCGTTTCGTCGTTTCCGGCGCGTGGCATACTTTACACGTTTCAAACGTATAGCCGTCCGTCGTACAGTCGCCCTCCACCGTCTTGGTTTCGATCGTGTGTCCGTACACACGGCAACGCTGTGCCGCCGTCAAGCGTACGACTGAATACATCGAGAAGTGATCCGTTTCAAAGGTCGCAAAACCATTAGAATAGGTCGCGCGCATTTCTTCGATTTCACCGTTATCCGCTATGTACCATACGACAATATTGTCGGGGTCTTCGTTAGCCGCCAACGTATAAGGGAGCGTTACTTTGATTTTACCGCCGAGTTTCCCGTCTTCCAACGTCTCGCCGTCTACGAGCATGTTGAAGTCGTACACGGTTGCGTTTGCAAACGCTTCTTTCTTTTCTTCGTCTTGAATCTTATCCGCCGCGCTGTTCTTCGTCGCTTCGTCAATTTCCCCTACCGAAAGGGAAACGTTTGTCGCGTTATCGAGCGCGCTTGCATTTTCAAGCTCGAGCTTTGCCACGTCCACGGCAACTTCTTTCGCCGATTTAAGCGTTTCCGCCGCAACGTCTTTACCGCTTTCAACCGCAACCGACGTTTTGGTCGCTCCGCAGCCATTGTTTTCGCATGCGTACGTCACTACGCCGTTTGCTGTGCTTTCTTCCACCCAAGCGTGCGCATTCGCGTCTGAATACGATTCTACAAACGTGCTTTCATCGCAATACTTGCAAGAATACTGCTTTTTGCCGTCCAAAACGCAAGACGCCGTTTGCGTGATTGTTACGTTATATTCGTGCTTATGAATTTCTTCGGTATGTGTCAATGGTTCTTCACATTGAGAACAGGTCGCCGTTTCGGTATAGTGATAAAGGCAACCCGATACCTGCGTTTCGCCCGCGCTAATCCAAGCGTTCGCCTCTACTTTATGTCCCGTCGCACGCGCTGTTGCGTCGCTGTAGCTCTTTCCACAGCCGCCGCAAGTATAGGACGTATACCCATCTGTCGTACATGTAGCGCCTACTACTTCGTCCGTAGTATACGAGTGGTTGAGGATTTCCGTCACGCCGTCCTTATAGCTATCGCCGCAACGGGAACAGGTATGATCGGTGTATCCCATCGCTTTACAAGTCGCCGCATACACGGTATCCACGTATATGTGTCCGCCTTGGACGGTTTCTTCCTTCGTGTCCTTGCACTTTGTACAAACGAACTTGGTTTTACCGTCTCCCTCACAGGTCGCCGCTACGAGCACTTTGGATTCTGTCCATTCGTGCTCACAGTTCTTTTTAGAACCCAAGCAAGCTGCTGTTGTGCCGAGCGTGATACACATCGTAAACGCGCCGAACGAAAGCATTGCTTTTTTGAGCCATTTCTTCATAAAAAGCCTCCAAAAAATATTATTTTCTTTCTTTTGCCTATAAAAATATATTATATATATTTTCCAATATCATAATTATATGCCCGTCTTTTATTTTTGTCAAGCATTTATGCTTGTTAAATCGTTAACTTTTTTGCATTTTCCTTCCCCGCATTGATTATTGCATGAAAATCCTTTCCACAATCGAAAATATCGTTGACAAATTTATTTGCGATGTGTTATACTATCCAAAATACCTACGAGGAGCAAAGCGTTATGAGCAAGGTAATCATTCCCAAAGATTATAAAACGGCTTTGAATTTATATGATACGCAAACGGCAATCGGGCTTTTGAAAAGGACTTTCGAAGAAAGACTCTGCCTTGCGCTCAATTTAAAACGTGTTTCCGCTCCTTTGTTCGTCGATCCTACCACGGGTTTGAACGACGATTTAAGCGGTGTGGAACGCGCGGTTAAGTTCGACTTAAAGGAAACGGGTAAGGACGCCGTTGTCGTACATTCGCTTGCGAAATGGAAACGTATGGCGCTCTCCGTCTACGGTTTTTCCGCAGGAGAAGGCCTGTATACGGACATGAACGCAATCCGTCGCGACGAAGAAATGGATAATCTACACTCCGTCTACACCGATCAATGGGATTGGGAAAAAATCATCACGCGCGACACGCGCAATCTCGACTATTTGAAGAAAGTCGTGCAAGGAATCGTGGGCGCGATTTGCGACACGCTAGATTTCTTGAAATGTCGCTATCCCCAAATCAACGTGGCGCTTTGCCGTACGGTAAGCTTTATCACGGCGCAAGAGTTAGAAGACCTCTATCCCTCGCTTTCGTCCAAGGAACGGGAAAACGCTTACTTGAAAGAACACAAAACGGCATTTATTATGCAAATCGGTGACAAGCTTCGCTCGGGCAAACCGCACGATTCGCGTGCGCCAGACTACGACGATTGGGCACTCAACGGCGATATCCTTTTTTGGGACGACGTTTTAGATTGCGCCATGGAAATCTCGTCCATGGGTATTCGTGTCGACGAAAAATCGCTCGACGAACAGCTCACGAAAGCCAACGCGAACGAGCGCCGCGGACTTCCTTTCCACAAGGCACTCTTAAACGGCGAACTCCCCTTGACAATGGGCGGAGGCATCGGTCAATCCCGCCTTTCCATGCTCCTTTTAGGCAAAGCGCACATCGGAGAAGTGCAAGTCTCCCTTTGGGACGACGAAACCAAGCGGGTATGTAAAGAAAACGGCATCGTTTTGCTGTAAATTCCATACTTTTTCGCATAGAAAAGCGGTGAAGCAAAGATCTTGCTTCACCGCTTATTTTTTATTTCATCGCATACCTGCCTAGTTCATTTTGTATTTACAAATACTTTTTGAGCGCTTCCACCCTATCCGTTTGCTCCCAAGAGAAACCTTTGTAACCGAAGTGTCCGTACGCCGCCGTTTTCTTGAAAACGGGGTTGCGAAGCTTCAATTCACGGATAATCGCGTACGGGCGAAGATCGAATTCTTTCTTCACGATTTCCACAAGCGTTTCATCGTCTACCTTGCCCGTACCGTAGGAATTTACGAATACGGAAACGGGTTTCGCCACGCCGATTGCATAAGCAACTTGGATTTCCACTTCATCAGCCAAGCCTGCCGCGACCAAGTTTTTTGCAATATAACGGCTGTAATACGCCGCGCTTCTATCCACCTTCGTGGGGTCTTTACCCGAGAACGCGCCGCCGCCATGCGCACATCTGCCGCCGTACGTATCGACAATGATTTTTCTGCCCGTCAAACCGCTATCCCCTTCCGGACCGCCAATTTCAAATCTACCCGTCGGATTGACGTAAATTTTCGTATTTTCGTCCATAAGCTCCGCGGGCACGATTTCGTCAATGACGTATTTTTTCATATCCGCGCGGATTTGTTCTTGGGAAACGACCGCGTCGTGTTGTGTGGAAACAACCACCGTATCCACACGTTTTGCTACGCCGTCTGCGTATTCAACGGTCACCTGCGTCTTGCCGTCAGGACGAAGATAGGACAAAAGCCCGCTCTTTCTCACGTCCGTCAAACGCTTTGCCAAGCGGTGGGATAAAGAAAGTGTGAGCGGCATCAATTCTTTCGTTTCTCTGCACGCGTAACCGAACATCATACCTTGGTCGCCCGCGCCGAGCTGATCGGCTTCGTCGCCGCCCGACGTTTTCTTTTCCAAGGACGCATTTACACCCATCGCAATATCGGGCGACTGCTGATGAATCGCCGTGATAATCTTGCATTTATCATAAGAGAACGTACCGAAATCATAGCCGATTTCCTTGATAATTTCTCTTGCTTTTTCTTCGTAGTCTACTTCCGCCGTGGTCGTGACTTCGCCCATAATCAAGAGCGTATCGAACGCCGCGGCGCACTCGATAGCGGCGCGAGCCATCGGGTCTTGCACTAAAATCGCGTCAAGGATACCGTCGGAAATATTGTCACAAACCTTGTCAGGATGTCCTTCCGTGACGCTTTCACTTGTAAAAAACTTTTTCATGTAAATCCTCCATTATCGGATATAAGTGGGCGAACATAATTCACCCCTGCGCTTGTCCAGTATTACATTATATATCTTTTTTTGCTATTTGTCAACTTATTTCTTCACGCGCGTGCAATACTTTTCAATACTTATCAAAGTAAATGGTATACTTAAAGTTAAAGCGATTTACTCCCAACAATACGGATAGATTTTATAAGGTCGCGGTGTAATACCACGACTTTATTTTTCAATTTTAAAAGCCCCGAAAATCGGGGCTGTGGCGCAGGAAGAGGGATTTGCGCCTTTAGCGGTGCGCCCCGCTCCGACGTTATCAACGTCGTCCTTTGCCGTCAATTTTACCGTAATTCAATCATCATAAGGCAAAGCGTTTTGCACTCGCAAAACGGCTCCCACCCTCGAATCCCTCTTCAACAATCTATATACAACACAAAAAGGGCCACCCTTGTCTGGATGTCCCTTGTTGTGTGGCGCAGGAAGAGGGATTCGAACCCCCGTGGGGTTGCCCCCAAACGGTTTTCAAGAAATTGACAGCATTTCCCGTTTCGTCCCTAACACTCCCTAATCGTGTGGGTTTTTACCCCAAAAATCGCCCTCTTTTGCACGTTTTTTGCATTTTTGCGAGAAATTTGCGAGAAAAATGCGAGAAAACTCTACCCCCGATTAGCCTAATTTTCTTCATTTTTTCTTCCGTTTCGTCATCGGCAAATTTTGAATAAGGAAGATAAAAAATGACCAAAGAAGAAAAGATTCAAGAGCTTGAACGCATGTTCAAAAACTGCCCCGAAATTTTAACTCCCATAAAAGCAAGCCGTTTCGCTCCCATCGGTAAAAACGGCATCTACGAGCTTATCAAGAAACAAGAGCTTCGCGCGTTCAATTACCGTGGCTCGTACCTAATTGCCAAGGCGGACCTTATCGAATATCTTGCCGACCACAGCGACGACGAAAGCCCCAAACGTTTCTCTATCGGGAAAGGCAGGCAATCCAAATGACAACACAAGAAAAGAAAGTCCTGCGAGCGCAGTATCCCAAAAAGCTCACCCTTGACAACGTCCGTTGCATTCTGCATATCAGCAAACGAAAAGCGTCCTGGCTGCTCGCAAACGGCTATATCAAATGTAAAAACAACGGAAAGAAAACTCGACAGTACTCCATCGACATCAAGGATTTATTTGAATACATAGACACAGCAGAAACCCTATGTCTGCCCTGCGGTATATTTTCAAGCCGACATGCTGTTGATCCTGCATTTCACTTGCCACCGCCCGAAGATTTTGCGCAATGGTTGGAAAACGAATGGTGTTCTGTGAACGACCTACTACGCTTAGACGAAGTGCCGTGATAACGGGCTACGCTTTATCCGCCGTTCAAAAATGGACTTACAAGAAGAAACTACAATGCTTATGGGCGCAAGCAAAACTTCTCACCACCAAAGAATGGCTTATCGAATTTTTCGTCAGTCACGGACACCATATTATCCGCAAATCCGACGTCCATATACGCTTATTGCAGAAATTTTACAATCAATTATAAGCCAAATAAGTGCAATGATTTTTCAATCAGCACTCGTATATGGTTGACAAATTTTTAAGTTTTAGGTATAATAATTGTAAGTAAATCGTTTTTACGACCAACTTTCGATTATAAGGAGTAAGTTATGAATATAATTGCAAGAGACATATATGTACAAAAGTTAATTAACCGCAAAGAAAACGGGATGATAAAAGTGATTACAGGGATTAGAAGATGCGGCAAAAGCTACCTCTTATTCCATTTGTATTATGATTACTTGATTTCTATCGGTGTTAAAAAAGAAAATATTATAGCCATTGCCTTAGATGAAGAAGAAAACGATAAATATCGTGAGTCCAAAGAACTTTCTGCCTATATTCGCTCTAAAATTGTTAATGACAACGAGCAATATTATGTGTTTATCGACGAAGTACAATACGCAATTAAAAAAGAGGAACTTAAAAGCGATAAACCGCTTCCTTTATATGGAGTATTAAACGGCTTACTTCGTATGCAAAATGTTGATGTTTACGTTACGGGTAGTAACTCAAAATTACTCTCTAAAGATGTTATGACTGAATTTCGTGGACGGGGTGATGAAGTTAGAGTTTATCCGCTTACTTTTAAGGAATACTACAATTATTTAGGCGGAGATAAATCCGAATGTTTTGAAGAATACTCTACTTTTGGTGGATTACCGCTTACTTTATACAAGAAAAACCCTGAAGATAAGGCTAAATACTTATCCGACCTTTTCAAAGAAGTCTACTTCAAAGACATTGAAGAACGTTATAATATTGATTTACCAGAAATTTTACAGTTGTTAACCGATGACTTGTGTTCGACAATTGGCTCTCTTACCAATTCATCTAAATTAGCAAACGCCTTAAAGTCGGCGAAAAACGTTAAAGTGGATTCTCAAACGATTGCTACCTATTTAGAATACTTGGAAGAATCGTTTTTATTTAATCAGGCAAAACGCTACGATGTCAAAGGTAAAAAATATTTCCTTTACCCCTCAAAATATTATTGTACCGATATGGGATTACGCAATGCCCG
Source organism: Clostridia bacterium (assembly GCA_017462825.1). Next base: position 43,133 of record JAFTQI010000028.1, read on the forward strand.
TTTAAATTTTAGACAACAAGAAGAAACGCACGCAATGGAAAATATCATTTATAACGAATTAATTGCCCGTGGTTTTTCCGTTGACGTAGGTGTTGTTGATATCGTAAGTGTTGGAGAAGATGGAAAACGTCATCAAAAACAATGCGAAATAGATTTTGTCGTTAATAAAGGGATGAAAAAATACTATATTCAATCCGCATTAGCTCTAAACACGGAGGATAAGGAAAAAACTGAACTTCGCCCTTTCCTTGAAACAAAAGATTTCTTCAAGAAAATAATTGTAACAAAATCTCATATGAAGCCTTGGCTTGACGAAAACGGCATTTACCACGTAGGATTATACAATTTCTTGTTGGATGAAAGCATATTGGAAAGTTAGTCGAATATACAAGCAAGAATCTAAATCACAGTACAAATATCCAGTAAAAGCATTCATTTATCGCAAAAATATCACAACAAATAGTAAAATAAAAGCATCTGCAAGGTTCTCGCTTTGCAGATGCTTTTTTATTGAAATTCTTATACCATGTCCTAAATGAACGGCTATATATAGAACTATACTATAATAATTTTTAGCCTTTATGTTTGTTCTTTTTTATCATCGAAAACAACTACAACCGTATAATTTTCAACATTTACAACGGTTTCCGTTTTGCACCACAGACAAAAAAAAGGGAACTTATCCAGTTTTGTCTGTTCATATACTTTTACTTTTGTCTTTTTATTGCGCTTAGGGCAATACAGCCATTCACGCAATTAGTGGAATGGCTATACTGCTTGTACGTTAATCGCACTTTTAAACAAGTGTGCCAAATTATAAATTTAACATAGATTCCTGTTCTTTCAATATTCCACTTTCGTAGAGCAACGTCTTAACTTCGTACTTACCAAACGAAAGATTTAACGATTGATCAAAAATAGTACAATCACAATCCGCTTCACGCTTAAAATTATTAACAAGACGCACCATGTACGTATCCATCGCTACTTTTCGGAAAGCGGAAAGAGTAATATTTTCATTGGAAAGGGTTATTACGCCCGTTTCTTTTTTCTCCCCTTCTCCGTGAGGATAGAAATTCAATGCGTAAGGCTTTTGTGTAAATGCCGTCGATTTTTTCTCCAACTCTTCTTCTTTACATACTTCCAATCGGAAGGTATATTCGTGTCTTCCAAGGTCAATATAATGATTAAATCTAGTCTCGTCAATAATCGGTAAATCAGCAACAGGATGCGCGCAATATACCGAACCGTTCAAAAGGGTAATATACAAATTACCGTTTTCAATAGAACATCCATACGTGCCGTCTTTAAAGACCGCCAACACGTTACCGTCTTTCTCCACGCCGACAAAGCGTTGCGAACATTCTTCCGTTTCCTGCCCATATTCTTGCGTACCGAACGCTGTTTGGCCGATAAAACGACCGATTTCCTTTAAGGGGAGTTCCAGCTTCAAGCCTTTCCCCGCATCGTTCCAGTACACGTTTACCGTTACGTCGATATAATTGAAATCTTTGTACAAGGTGTACGCTACACGAACATCAGATTTTCCTGTGTTGTAAATGCTTTCTACCGTCGTCAACAAATCGCCCCTTTCTATAACGCGTAAAGAGGTTTTTACTTCGGCTCTTCGGTAATTCGAGCCGAGCTGTTTCATATGCCAGCCCCAAGGATCGGCGTTATCGTCAAAGACAATGGGCACAAACGCGTTACCGCTAAAATATTCATTACCCCCTACCATGTACGAGTTTAAGCTACCGTTTTCTTCGTCAAAACCTATTTTTATATTATTTGCATTGATGAACTCCGCCACGAAGGTTTTATCCAAATACTTTCTTTTACCCCTACGAATTTCAACGTCAAATCTCGTCAAAGACAAAGGATTCAGCTCCGCCTTTATTGCAAGGCGTTTACTTCTGTCCATATTGATACAAGAGGATTCCTTGATAACTTGGAAAGGGACTTCCTCGCCGTCCTTTTTTACCGTAAATTCATATCCTTCCGTTTCGGATGCAATACCTTCTAAAAGGAAAAATTCCCCATTGAAAATCTGTTCTTCTTTATAAGGATGAGGGTTATACACAAAAATAGGATAATCGCCTGGTTTCGCTTTTTCATAGCTTGAACAAAGCCCCATAAACGCTTTCGCAAATTGTTTATCAAGCAGTTCTAAGGAATGCTCCGCTTTTTGCAAACTGCTCTTCTCCCCTTCAATAATACACGTACCCGATAAAACGTCGTGGAACTGTATCGCCGCCATATTCTTTTGTGCCTCAGCAAACGCGGCGAGGTCGTATTGATAAACACCTTCCTTGTCCGCATAAGCACAAATTTTTTCCGTTCTTAAAAGCTTGTTTTCAAGCTCAGCATACTTTTTCTTTAAACGCGCAATCGAGGAATAGCATTTGATAAAACAAGGTTGCAAAGCCGAGTTAAATTCAACATCAGGCGTCACTTTCCCGAAAAAGGCTTCAGGGGTACTATGGAATACCGAAACACCGTTTCTCTGTTGTTCTTCCACAAAACCTTTGATATCCGTTAGATCCTTTCTAGACGCGCCGCCACCATGATTACCTACGCCCCACAACGCAAACGCAATTTCTTCCTTTTCCCAAGGTTGCATTTTACGTTTGATTGCATTTACCGCGTTACCAAGTTCCGAACAGTATATCGTTGCGTCTTGGAAACGCGCCGCTTTTACTTTGCTTCCGTCAAACCCAACCCAATCGAATACCATTTTGGGAAGATCGAAAATCCAATCCATCGGTCGACAGAAAATATATCCTTCGTAGCCGCATTTATTCAAAATTTGCACCAGCCCCTGCGTATGCCCGAAGGAGTCAAAATTTACAGCAACTGTCGGTCTTACGCCAAATTTTTCCTTAAAATAGGTCAATCCGCTCTCGATTTGACGCACAAAGCCTTCGCCGCTTGGAATGTTACAATCAGGCTGAACGTACCAGCCTCCCATTATGTGCCATTTACCTGCCTTTACAAGCTCCTGAATGCGCTTAAAAAGCTTCGGATCATATTCTTCGATATATTCGTACAAAAGCGCTTCATTGTGGCAAAAAATATAATCGTATTCGTCCGCGAGCTCGCAAGCGGAATAAAACGTCGCTAATGCTGCCGTTGCACCCTCATTCCAATCCCATTGCCAAACGGGATCCAAATGCGCATTACATATCAAATGCAATTCTTTCATAATTCTTTCTCCTTTTATTTATGCTTAAACCAAACGGAAATACGTGCATTTTCTTCCAGCCATTTCTTCCCGCATGAAGCATAATCTGTAAGCAATACGGTCCCCACGTCCGTATTCAATAGGAAACGAATCTCCTCGCCTTGTTCGGGTTTCACTTTTTGCGCAATAGGTTTCCTATCTTCCATGCTCGGCACAAATGCGCCCGTAATATCAGCATTTTCTTTTTGTTCGTCCCTTGCTAATACTACGTTCCCATAGATAAATGCCGATTTGCCGTTTAAGTCAACTTTTCGCAATTCTGGATGAAACGCAAGGTATATCACATCGCCGTTTTTCCATTCTCTTTCAAGTTTACAATATCCTTGCTCCGTTTTGTATATCGTATTGTTGACTTGTACTTGGGGTTGCTTGCTCCATAAAGGAATACGTACATCGAGCGAAAATTTTTCAGGAATGCTCGTCGAAAGTTTGATAATAACCTCGCCTTGCCCAATGTAATCCCCATTTATATGAAATTCCACTTTATTTCCCATAGGCGTTATATAGTCGACAACGCCTTTATGATAATCGTTGAAAACTACTCCGTCTCTTGTCTGCATAACGCCAATCAAAGGAAATAATCCTGTGCCCGCCGCACCGATACACGCGCAACAACCATAATAGCCGCCCTCGGCAAACTTTTTATATCCACCGATACCAATACCGCGCGGTTGATTTACCAATGGGCTATAACTGTCAAAAGGCACTCCTTCTACCAGTTCTTGCTCCTCTGCACAGTACTGTTTGTTCCCATAAATATTGATACTGCCGTATAAGGCATTATAAGCGGAACGCTCTATTTCGTTGGCATACTTTTCTTCACCCGTCAAACGTAACAAACGTTCTTGTAAGCGCATCCAAGTTACCGTAACACAAGTCTCTTGCATAATCGCTTTATCCGCTGTTCCCTCCGTCTGTTTTTGCGCAGAATTATCAAACAACTCATGCGTACAACCAGCACAACCGATTATGGTAATATCGCTCTTTCTAACAGCGTCAACAAACTTTTCTACAATATGCAAATATCTTTCATCGCCAGTCACTTCATAATAAGCAAGCGCGCCCTCAAAATAGGACATCGTTTCATAGGCTTTTACTTCGGGATATTGATAAGGCATCAACGAACCTTCTTCCGCAAGCTCTAAAAGATTCCCGCCTTTGCAACCTCCCATATCCAAAATATATTTTGCAAAGGTTAAATATTTGTCCTTCCGAGTCAAACGGTACAATTCCACAATCGGCTCTAAAATAGAACTCGAATTCAATCCACCGTACCAATGAGAAGTGTCCAAAATAGAAATTTTGCCTTGCCCTATTTTTTGAATTAAATAATCCACGTGGCGCTGTAAAGCGTTTAGAATTTCCGTTTTGAAGCTTTCATCTTTACAAATTTCGTAAAAATACAAACAGCCTACCAGAACATATTTCCGCGTCCACATATCCCAGCCGTTGAACTCCGCCTCTTTCGTATAGGTGGTAATACGGCCTTCTTCGTCTTGCGTTTGAAGCAAATCATACACCGTTTGACATAAAACATCATACAATTCTTCATCGGGGAGATAACGATAGGTAAGACAAGCCCCCCGCATCATTTTACCGAAATATTCTCCACGCCAGCCGTTATCCACGATATCCGCTTTTTCATAAAAGACGTTGACAAATTTCCTCCAAAGAGTCTTATCTTTCAACTGTTTTTGTAAAATAAATAACGCATTTTCGTGTGCGATATCTTTATATTTCGCCGCCCCGTTCGGTAAATACTCATACAATTTTTTAATCATATTTTTCTCCGCTCTAATAGGATTTATGAGGCTCTTTCCATAAAAGAACCTCATAGTCCTATCCTATAAATCAAAATTTCTCTTCTTTGATGAAGAAACTATTACCCAAATATTTCAGGGAAATCAGGGAGATCCTCCACGTTATCGTTTTGAGAGGTTCTGACAATATCATCATAGAAGAATATAATTTCTAATTCAACATTTTCATAGTTTTTAATCATAATCATTTCTCCTTTCGGAATATTTCACGTACGCAAAGGGCTACGTTACGCATTCCCTTTGCGCACGTTCTATATTCGTTATCTAACCTCCACAATCGTTGCGCCCATATCTACGGTAACGTATACCTTACCGTTTTCTACGGTGCAATCCGTTTTCTTAATACCGTTCACATAAACCGATTGACCTTCCGCATAATCCAACGCAAGCGTAAGAGTTAAGCCGTCAGTTTCCCCTCTTACGTTACTGAGTTGAATTGCATTTTTGTAAATGGTCAAGTCGTATTTCACGAAGTTGAACGCAAGGTTTTCCATGCTCCAATACGTAAGCTCCGTAGGAAGTTCGGGCGCAACCGTAAGCGTATCGCCGTTTGCTTCAATACCGAAGAAACCGTATGCAACTGCCGAAACAGGCAAGAAGGATTCAAGGAATTCGCGGTCAAGCCCAACAGGACCCGCCGTACCCATACCTTGACATTGAATCCCCTTATTATCGTAATAATAACGATAGAAATCGTAAGGATCGTTGCCGTTCGCTACGTAATAATCGTAAATCTCTTTATACCATTCTTGAATCGCCGTCAATCTCGCAAACGCGTTGTCTGCACCAAGCGTATCGATTCGAGCCATCAAGTCGTAGAAAGACGTGTACATAATTGCACCGCCATACTGGCAGTTATCGCCAAAATCCCAATCGCCCTTCATAGCGGCGTATTCACCGTTGAGCATATCCGTACCCTCAACCGTATTTGATCTAGGCGCAAACACGTAATCGTAAAGCGAAGCTTCCGATTCAAGCCAAGTCATAATTGCCGCAGCTTGTTCGTCCGTAGCAATGCCGTAATAGATTGCTTCCAAGTTCCAAGCTACATAGCCGTAATCATACCATTTGCCTTCACCGCTTGCATAACCAGCAACAAATCTATCGTTCGTTGCATTCCAGAAACCAGTATGATTCGTATCTTCCGTCGTTTGACGAAGATTCGTCAAAACGGTATTAGCAACCGAGTTCAAATCAAAGCTGTATGCACTCGTACCCGTCGTACGGTTTCTAGTAGCAGTCTTAACCGTCGCCAAGGAAGCGTCAACCGTAATACCGTTTTCCGTCAAAATGCTTTCCAAATACGCAAGATCCCTTGCCGCCTTATAGAAGTACATATTCGACTGGAAGTCGTATTCAGGCATATACATAATGTCCCAATACCCTTGCGAGATAGAGCTTGCGATTGATTTATCCGTCGCTTTACCAAGCCAATTCAAAGACTCTTTCGTGCCGCCGTGCCCAACAAGATAGGATTCCTTCTTCAAGCCGCGCGTAGAATCGTACATCTGCATCAAGAAGTTCATCGCCTTTCTTGCGCGAGTGATATTTTCAGCCAAGTAATCCAAATCGCCCGTGAAATCATAATCCTGACGAAGGGACGAAATCAAGATCGAGTTGTTGTTGCTCATTCTAGTATCGAGCGTAGGACGAACGTAGTTCAAAGCAACGTTGCCCGAAAGCGTCTTGCCTGACTTCAATGCGATTTCAATCTTGAGCTGCTTCATATACGTCGAGGTGCTTTCGCCCCAAGCCGATTCCGCATACATAGGAAGATAAAGAACGTGATTGTATTCTCCCGTACAGTTGCCCAAGTCATAGTTCATAAACGCCTTGTCTTTTACGGATAATTTCTTATCTTCGCTGAACGCCGTAGAACTGCTTGTTGAGTACCAAACATAAATATCCTCTATGTTGGTAGCGTCATCGATGCGCACTTCAAATTCGAGAAGCGGTGCATAGAAGGTATAAATTTTCTTACCCGTTATACTACTAAACGATTTCGACGTGAACGTAACATTGCTCGATTGATTGGAAAGGTTCTTACCGTACAAACCGTTTGAAGCGCTTGCGCTGATATTGCTCGACCAACCATCGACGCTGCTGCTGTTGAATTCCCAATGCGCGGTGTTTACCGTATCATTGTTGGGGAAAGGCCAGCCCATCTTTTGTTCGCCCGTTTTAACTTCAGTATACGGATCGCGCACCCTATCATTGCTCGACCAAACGTAGCCGTAATCGTCCAAGGGGACTTCCGAAAGGAATTTTCTCAAGCCTGCAATTCTGTCCGAATTGGTGTCTTGTTCGTTCGTATAACCTTCAAAGCTGTTATACCAATAATACGCCATAGACATCCATTCGTGCGAATAGAATTCTTCGCTGTTAACACCAGCCGTGACAGAGTTTACACTTTGATTCACGCCGTCTTCTATCACGCCGGAATGACGCTTAAAGAAATCGTTTAAGAAGAAATCCAAATCCTCGTTCGAGCTCTCGAAATACAATCCCTCTTCACTAGATTTATCATAGGTTTCGTTGGCCGCACTAATCGTAAAGGTGAATCCGCCTTCAATCACTTCGAAACCGCTCAAATTGTAAATGAAATTACCAATTTTAACGTTTGTTTTATTATCTTTTACCAAACGCTTACCATTGACGATCGCAGACGCAACGTCCCCCGAAAGCTGAACAGTTACTTTTGCCGTTTCGGAATCAACCGCAATATTCGTCACTTCGTAGTTACCCAATGCAGCGTCCGTACGTGCAAACAAATAATCTGCTTCGCTCCAAGTGATATCCGCAACCTTATTCACGTAGTCTTGAATCACTTGATAAGACGAGTACTCGCTATACGCCATCGTTGCTACTTCGTAAATACTTCTTGCATTCGCTTCTTCGTTATATGCCGTATATACGTAGCCTGCGCCCGTCGTATACTGAATCTTCAAATACCCTCTTGCGGAAAGTCTTCTCGAATACTGTGCTTCACTAATATTAACAAATGCCGCAGCATACGTCCACGTAGGATCCGTTTCACCGTTTACTTTCCAAGTCTCCGTTGCCTTGTCGATATAATAGCCTTCGTCAAAAGCACTATGCTTAAACTCTACGCCCGTTTCAAGATAATCGGTGGGCACAAGGAAGGTACCGATCCCTATAATCACGTTCTTTTCAATGCCATACTTATAGCCACCTGCATCAATATCCGTAAGGAAACGAATACCGCTAGAACCACTCGTCAAACGCACCGCCGCGCCGTATTGCAATTCAAAGCCAATCCATACTGCATAGAACGTAATATCTGCACTAACGTCATACTTATAACCTGCAGGATACAAATTGGAAAGATTGGTCATATCCGTGGTCCAGCCTACAAATGTCTGCGAAAGACCTTCTTCGCCTACGATAACAGCAGGAATTTCAGGCAACGTCACACGGCAAGTTTTCTTCTCAAAATAGGTTTCGCTACCGTTCATAAGCGTTACGGTAAAGCCGTTGAATTCATCCAAGTCTTCATCGGTAAGCTCGCCTTTGGCAAGCGTAGCGACTCCATTCATTACAATGTATTTATAGGTAACGTCATCTGTTAAATATACGGTAATATCATCGGAATTGATAAGGCTAAAGCCGCTCTTAAAGGTAATCTCGAAATAGTCACCCGAAAATGCCTGCAATACCTTTATCATAATACCGCTGTTACTGGTCGTTTCTACGTATACGGGAGATGCCGCAGGGTTAGAAAGCCAACATCCACACGAGTTTACCAACTGAGCACCGCTTGCATTTGCTGTAATCAACGATCTTGCGGATTGATCGTTAATGTAGATATATTCCATAATATCTACGCCATTGTTTTCCGCAATTATAGCGCTGTTATCCTTATGCCAAGTGCCTAAAACACCTGGATTAAGGAGATGGGTTTCACTATCGCCATTGACGACCTTATTCGCCTCGCGCATATCCAAAACGCCGAAATAATATTCGCCCTCACCCTCGCACGCGCCCCATGCTCTATCTTCCAATGCGATATACTTTGTAATATCGATACGATAAGCCGCAACAGCTTGCTTATCCGCGCCATAGGTATACAACGTATCTTCGTCAACTTCTACGCTTTCGATCGTCCAATAGCCTTCATATTCGCCGTTCTTAGGCACGGAAGGCAATTCTCCAATCGCTTCACCGTCTATCACCGTAACAACGTCGTCCAACCCTTCAAACGAAAGAGTATAGGTCTGCATATAGACAGGTGTAGCCGTCTTATTCTCACCATACGTCCAAATGCTATCCGCCGTAATTTCCACGCCGTCGATCGCCCAGTAAAGCGGGAGCTTGCCATCTGCAGCAGGCACTTCGGGGAGTTCGCCGATCGCTTGATTCGTCTTTACTGAAATGGTATCGCTCAACCCTTCAAAGGAAAGCGTGTAGCTCTGTACTTTCGTGATAACACCACTCGCATAAATAAATTCAACGTCCTTAGAAACAACCAACGTTGCTCCATCCGATGCACGCACGCTAAACCCTGCCTTAATTGTGATTGTATACTTTTCGTAGTCAGCATAGCTTCTCAAAATTTTGAGCATAATCCCCAAGCCCGTATCCGACGAAAGCTCAACGCTAATCGGTGCCCATTCGTATCCGTTGCCTAACCAACCAGTGTCACTGCCGCCTTGATACATATTATTGATCTTATTTTCATTAGAAAGTACTCTTGCAGACTTGCCGTTAATATAGATATAATCCATAAAATCAACGCCGCCGTTCGCGTTTATACGCGCAGCGTCTGCGCCGTTCCAAGGAATACCGTCAAGCCCTAAGTCCGAATGAGGAGCCAAAACTATATCGCGCGCACGAAGACCAATATGGGTATATTCCCCATTTACTCCGTTTGTTACATTCCACGTACGATCCTCAAAGCCAATGGAATCCGTAACGTCTATCGCTGTTTGCGTATATACCGCCGTTGCCGTTTTATCCGCCCCGTAGTTATATACGGTTTCCGCAGTAATGGTAATGCCATCGATCTGCCATACGCCCGTATAGCCGTCTTTTGCAGGAACTTCGGGAAGATTAGAGATTGCAGAACCTGCAATTACCGTGATAGCTTCTACCGCCGTTTCCGCGCCTTCAAAGGACAACGTATAGCTTTCCACTTTCGTGATTGCATTATTCGCATAGCTAAACGTAACGTCACTGGAAATAACGCAAGGATATCCATTTGGATCAATCACCGAGAACCCTGCCTTAAAGGTAATCGTCAACGGTTCGCTGATTGCAGCCTTTAAGATATTAATCATAATACCCATCTTGCCCGACGCAGTACTCGTTCGAATACATACGGGAGATGCGAGAGCATTGCTAAGCCAAGGTGTCGTCGTTACGTTTGCTTCACCAACCAACGCCCCATTATTGTCCGTAATCCACTGTTTCGCGGATTTATCGTTTACA
>JAFTQI010000029.1 GCA_017462825.1 Clostridia bacterium
ATTCCAAAATTTCCGCCTGCCGTTTTGCACAAAGGGAAACGTTTTCCTCACTCCACTCGGACAAAGCCTCCTCCGCATTTTTACGGAACATTCCCTCCCCAGAGCAGGGCGCGTCTACGAGAATTTTATCAAAATATCCTTGAAATTTTCTCGCCAAATCAGCGGGATATTCGTTGGTGACGACCGCATTTTTGATTCCCATACGTTCTACGTTTTGCGAAAGGATTTTCGCGCGCGAGGGAATCGGCTCGTTGAGCAGGATAATCCCTTCCCCCTGCATTTTACAAGCAAGCTGCGTACCCTTTCCCCCGGGCGCGGAACAAAGATCGAGCACCCTTTCCCTTGGCTGTACGTCTAAAAGTGGCGCGGCGGACATCGCCGACGGCTCTTGCGAATAGAACGCACCGGCAAAATGATAAGGCGAAGCACCTAGCTTTTCCGCATGCGTATAATACCCGTTTTTCTCCCAAGCAATCGGTTCGTCTAAGAAGGGTAAAAAGACTTTCAACTCGGACACGCCCCCCTTTAACGGGTTCAAGCGCACCCCTTTATACGGCGTTTTTTCATAGCACGCGAAAAAAGCTTCCCACTCGTTTTCGGGAAGCTGTTTTTTCATATTTTCCATAAATTGTTCAGGTAAATGATACATAATCGTCACCGTCGTTAATCCAAATACGCTTCAAATTCTTCGGGAGTAAAAATACGCGCTTTTTTCGCTTGCGCCGATTTCAAACGCGCGCCGTTTTCCGTTTCAAAACAAACGTACACATCGCACGTTTCCGCATGCGTTGTAAAAAACGCGCCTTGAGCAAACGCCTTGGTTAAAAGCTTCTTCGCGAGCGGTAGCTGCAATTCCAAGGGGTGAGAAAAGCAAACCGTCTTGTTTTTCAACACGCCGTCCTTAGCGCGTTTGCGCTTTTCTCTATCCGCAAAAATATGGAATTGCGCTTTGATTTTTTCCCGTTCCTCACGGCGTTTTTCCTGTTCTTTCCTATGTTTTGCCTGTGCGCGCGAGCGTATCGGCTCGATTTCATAATTAGAAATTTTGCCAAGCTGTATCTCTTGCTTTTCAATCAGCTCTATTAGCGTACAGCTTTCCGCTTTGCACATCGCTTCAGCAACCCTCATCGTCGCGTACGCGTCGTCTACCGCGCGGTGCGCCGTAAATTCCACGCCAAGCTCCTGCGCGATTGCGCCCAGCCCAAATTGACGAGAAAATTCCTTCACCACGTTCATGTATAAGAATTGCGTGTCCGCAAAGGAGAACTCAAAAGACGGCAACGAAAAGCGTTTGCTTTCCAAGTTCAAATATTTCACGTCGTTGATAGTTGCGTGACCGACGACCAACGTGTCCTTATCCTGCAAAAGAGAGTAAATTTTGTCCGCTTTTTCCGTGAAAGTAGGATATTTTTTGAAATCGGAATAATCATAAGGCAACACCAAGCCTTGCGTGCCCTTTCTATCGGTAAGATGGAATCCCCCCTGCGGATTGATCAAAATATCTTCTTTTTCCAAAATGGAAAAATTTTCATCCGTCAGGCAGTACCCAAACGCACAAATCTTCGCGACTTGCTTATTTACTACCGAACATTCAATGTCAAAAAATAAATACTTCATAGATTAAAAACTCGTTTTTCTTTAGAATTTTTGGGATTGAAAATGGCGAGTGTTTTTCGCGACTCGCCAAAGAATGGAAACATTAAGCAGGCTGCAAGCAAGACAAGGAAGGCGCGGATTTGCCGACGGGAGCGTACTAAACCGTACGCGAGCGAGGCAAAACGCAAGCCTGACGACGTATTGCGCCGCCGTCCATAAGTGTAAAATTAAGCAGGCTGCAAGCAAGACAAGGAAAGCGCGGATTTGCCGACGGGAGCGTACTAAACCGTACGCGAGCGAGGCAAAACGCAAGCCTGACGACGTATTGCGTAGCAGAATCTTAATTTTTGGGGTTGATAACTTTTTTGCCACCCATATAAGGCTGCAACGCTTCGGGAATCACTACGCTGCCGTCTGCTTGCAAGTGGTTTTCAATAAATGCGATAAGCATACGGGGAGGCGCAACGACTGTGTTGTTCAAGGTGTGCGCGAGTTTGGTTTTACCGTCGTCGTCTTTATAGCGAATGGAAAGACGTCTCGCTTGCGCGTCCGTTAAGTTCGAGCAAGAGCCCACTTCAAAATATTTCTTTTGACGGGGACTCCAAGCTTCTACGTCACAGCTCTTATATTTCAAGTCCGCCAAGTCGCCCGTGCAGCAGCCAAGCTGTCTTACGGGAATATCCAACGAGCGGAAAAGTTCTACGGTGTAGCTCCAAAGTTTTTCGTACCAAGCGTCGCTTTCTTCGGGCTTACATACAACAATCATTTCCTGCTTTTCGAATTGGTGAATACGGTAAATACCGCGTTCTTCGATACCGTGCGCACCCTTTTCCTTTCTAAAACAAGGCGAGTAGCTCGTGAGGGTCAAGGGGAGTTTCTTTCCGTCGATGATTTGACCCATGAAACGGCCGATCATCGAGTGTTCGCTCGTACCGATCAAGTACAAATCTTCTCCTTCTATTTTATACATCATATTTTCCATTTCGTCGAAGCTCATAACGCCCGAAACGACGTCACCGTGGATCATGTACGGGGGGATTACGTAGGTGAAACCCTTGTCGATCATGAAATCGCGCGCATAAGTGAGCACCGCCGAGTGCAATCTTGCAATATCGCCCGTTAAATAATAGAAGCCTTGACCAGAAGTACGGCGCGCGGAGTCTACGTCGATACCGTCAAGATTTTCGAGAATATCGAGGTGGTAAGGCACGTCGAAATCAGGCACTTTCGCTTCCCCGAAACGTTGCAATTCCACGTTTTGAGAATCATCTTTGCCGACAGGTACGTCGTCCGCTACGATATTGGGAATCGCCATCATTACTTTCTTGAGCGCGGCTTCCACTTCTTCGCTTTCTTTTTCAATGGCAACGAGTCTATCCGCGTCCGCCTTTACTTGCGCTTTTACTGCTTCCGCTTCTTCGCGTTTGCCTTCCTTCATAAGCATACCCACCTGCTTGGAAAGGGTGTTTCGTGCCGCGCGGAGCGCGTCCCCTTCCGCAATAAGCGCGCGACGCTTTGCGTCGAGTTCAAGCGCTTCGTCTACAAGCGGAAGCTTATGGTCTTGGAATTTTCTTTGAATGTTTGCTCTTACAAGCTCGGGATTCGTACGGATTAAATTAATATCAATCATGATTGCTCCTTTTGAGAAGAACTTATTTCTCTATCATTTGGATTGTTAGCCTTTTTCGCTAAAATCGACTCAATTTTTCTCTATTATACAACTTTTGCAACGCAAAATCAATTAAATGCCATTGCCCCATGTCAAATTCTTGTGAAATTTCTTCAAAAACCTTGAATTTTCTAAAACCCTATGGTATAATAATACCATATCTTCAGCTTTACGGAGAGAAAGCGTTATGAAAAAAGAGAAACAACCCAACATAGAGCAAGGCGAAAAGAAAAGTATTTTTGCCAAACTCTTCAAAAAGAAAGAAAAACAACCGCTTGCACACGTGAACGTGACCCGTTTCCACGCGCTTGCAAGCGAAGGCTTGTCCACCGCGCAGGTAGACGAGCGGATTTCGCAAGGCTTAGTCAATAAGACGGTCAAAAAATATTCCAAGACGTATAGAAGTATTTTCGTTGGAAATATCTGCACTTTCTTCAACTTGCTTTGCTTAATTGCCGCACTTGCCTTGCTTTTGGCGCGCGCGCCCGTTTCACAGTTCTCGTTCGTGCTGATTTTCCTTTGCAATATCTTCGTCAGTATCTTTCAAGAAATCCGCGCAAAACGAAAAATCGATAAACTGTCTATCCTATCTTCCCCGACCGCAAAAGTCATACGAAACGGCGAGAAAATAGAGATCCCAGTCGAAGAAATCGTTGTGGACGACGTGCTTATAATGAACGCGGGACAACAAGTCCCCGCCGACTGTATCGCCCTCGAAGGGAATGCGGAGCTCAACGAATCCTTGCTTACGGGTGAATCCGTACCTGTAAAAAAGAACGACGGCGACGAACTTTTCGCAGGCTCGTTCATCGCAAGCGGTCAGGTCGCGGCGCGGGTGGATAAAATCGGCGAAGATACGTATATCAGCAAGCTGACTTCCAAGGCAAAGAAATATAAACGCCCTAATTCCGAAATTATGAACTCGATCAACTTATTCATTCGAGCAATCGGTTTGGCAATCGTACCCGTTGCGATTTTGATGTTCTTCACCAACCTTCGCGGCAGCGATACGAGCTGGGCGGAATTGGCGGCTTCGGGGGGCTTTTGGTCCAATCTTTTTAAAGGCAACGAGGTCTTGAACGAAACGATTCAAAAGACTTGCTCGGTGGTAATCGGTATGATTCCGTCGGGATTGCTGCTTTTGACAACCGTCGCTCTTTCGGTCGGCATGATCCGCTTGGCAAAATATAACACCCTCGTGCAGGATATGTACTCCCTCGAAATGCTCGCGCGCGTTAACGTGCTTTGTTTGGACAAAACGGGCACGATCACCGACGGACGTATGCGCGTAAGCGATTGTATCTTACTCAACGCGACTACGGAATACGGCATTGACGATATCCTCGGCTCGATGCTCGCGTCCTTGAACGATAATAACCAAACTTCCATCGCACTCTACGAACGTTTCGGGCATTCGACCGCGCTGAACCCCATCGCGACCCTGCCTTTCTCGTCGGCGAGAAAACTTTCCGCCGTCACCTTTGAGGACGTCGGTACGTTCGTTATGGGCGCACCCGAATTTGTCTTAAAACCTATGCCCGCACGCATTGACAAGATTGTCAAGCAGTACGCGCAAATGGGCTTGCGCGTACTCGTCGTTGGACATTCGACAGGTAACTTGCAGGGTGATAAAATTCCAGCGGGACTTCGCGCAATGGCTATCATTACCCTCTCGGATAATATTCGCCCCGACGCGATTGAAACCATCAAATGGTTTAGAGAAAACGACGTTGCCGTCAAGGTCATTTCAGGCGACAACCCCGTGACCGTGTCCGAGGTGGCGCGGCGCGCGGGGATCAAGAACGCGGCACAATTCATTTCCTTAGAAGGCTTGTCCGACCTCGAAGTGGAAAACGCGGCGAATCAGTACACGGTGTTTGGCAGAGTAACGCCCGAACAAAAGGCAATCCTTATCCGCTCGATTAAGAAAGCAGGCAACACCGTTGCCATGACGGGCGACGGCGTAAACGATATTCTCGCAATGAAAGAAGCGGACTGCGCCGTGTCGGTAGCTTCGGGCAGCGAAGCGGCGAGAAACGTTTCTAACCTTGTCTTGCAAGACAATAATTTCGGGTCTATGCCCAAGATTGTAAACGAGGGCAGACGAGTTATCAACAACATCAAAAATTCGTCCGCGCTGTACATTATGAAAACGTTGCTTACGTTGATTTTGGCGACTGTGTGCATCGCGCTCAAGAGCCAATATTTCTTCACGACGAATAACATGATGCTCTTTGAATTCTTCATCAGCGCAATCCCGTCGTTCGTACTGTCCTTGCAACCGAACACCAACCGCGTAAAAGGGAAGTTTATCCCTTACGTACTAAGCCGCGCGATACCGGGCGCGCTAACCCTAGCAATCGGTATTCTTTCACTGTACGTTATCCATAGAACGGACCTTGCCGATAATTTCGGGCTTGTGGACGCCATGGGGAATAATACGGCGGAATATCAAGCGCTTATGATGCTTATCCTTACGTTTGCAGGGCTTGTAATGCTGTATCGAATCTGTCAACCGTTTAACGTGACGAGAGCGGTGCTCTTTATCCTTTCCGCGGTGTGCTGTTTCATTGTAGTGGGTATTCCCGTACTCGGCGAAATCGTCTTTGAAGGCTGGGAATTCATTGAATTGTCGATGGCGCAGGTACTGCTTGTCGTGATTATCGTACAGGCATGTTTCCCGATTTCAGGCGTTTTGATACGGTTCTTTGATATGATCAACCCCGTTGATAAGGATAATCCTTGACCTAGTATTAGTATCCATCGTACGTTTTTTAAGAGAGCTTGCATTAATTGTAGGCTCTCTTTTCTATATATGTTTTAATTGAAAATAAGGGCAGGTATGCGATCAACGCATACCTGCCCTTTCCATTTGTGCTTTTTGAGCGATTATTCCTCGTCTGCGGGAGCTTCGTCCGTTTCGTCGTCAAGGACTACTTCTTCTTCGATTTCTTCCGTTTCGTCAACGCCTTCCGCGAGTTCTTCGGGGCTCAAATCCGCCGCCGTTTCTTCAGGCGCTTCCACTTCCGCTTCGTCGTCGCGTTCGGTAATGTCTACTGTCGCTACCTCGCTATCCTTAACGTTCATTACGCGTACGCCGCGCGTGCTTCTGCCGATACAGCTAATCGTGTCCGCATGCATGCGGATAATCGTACCGCCCGTCGTAATAATCATAATATCGTTATCGTCAGTTACGGGCTTTAAGTTGACAAGATAACCTGTCTTTTCATTGAATACGCCTGCTTTGATACCCTTACCGCCACGGCTTTGGAGTCTATAATCTTCAATCTTAGAACGTTTACCATAGCCAAGCGACGTGAGCGTGAACAAATCGAAGTTCGGGTCGATGATGAGCATATCGACAACGATGTCTTCCTTTCCAAGCGTAATCGCCTTAACGCCTTGCGTGCCGCGGCCCGTAGGACGGACGTCTTTTTCGCTAAAGCGAATACACTTACCGCCGCGCGAAGCCACCAAGATTTCGTCTTCACCCGTCGTGAACCGAACGGCAATCAATCTATCGTCTTCTTGAATCTTGATTGCAATCTTACCGTTCTTCGCGATACGTTTGAATTCGTCGGTATGGGTCTTCTTGATTAAGCCTTTTTCCGTCGCCATAACGAGGTAACCCGTGCCGTCTTCGAGTACGGGGAGCACCGCTTCAATCTTTTCGCCTTGGTCAAGCTGCACCACGTTGACAATCGCTCTGCCGCGCGCCGTGCGGTTTGCCTCGGGGATTTCGTAACCCTTGATCGAGTACACTTTCCCTTTCGACGAAAACAGCAAGATAGGATCGTGCGTACAGCAAACAAACATCTTTTCTACGTAGTCTTCATCCTTAGGTCTATGCGCCGTAATACCCTTGCCGCCGCGGCCTTGCGCCTTGTATTCTTCTACGGGCAAGCGCTTAATATAACCGCCGTGCGTGATTGTGATTACGACGTCCTCTCTATCGATAAGGTCTTCGTCGTCGATGTTGCCGTAATCTACGGAAATTTCCGTTTTTCTAGGCGAAGGATATTTCGTTTTGATTTCCGTCAAGTCGCCCCGAATGATTTCGAGTACGCGGCTTTCGTTTGCGAGAATGTCTTTCAAATCCTCGATCGTGGCGCGGAGAGCGGCAAGTTCGTCGTTGAGCTTTTCTACTTCCAAGGACGTGAGTCTTTGCAAGCGCATTTCCAAAATCGCGTTCGCTTGTTTTTCGTCGAGCTCGAACGCTTCCGTCAAGCCCTTAATCGCTACGTTCTTATCCGCCGAAGCTTTGATAATACGAATAACTTCGTCCACGTTCGCGAGCGCAAGCACCAAGCCTGCGATAATGTGCGCGCGTTCTTCCGTTTTATTCAAGTCGAAACGCGTTCTTCTCGTAATGACTTCCTTTTGATGGTTCAAATAATGATAAAGGATTTCGCGAAGATTGAGGGTCTTGGGTTCGGTACCGTTTTCCACGAGCGCGAGCAAGATGATACCGTCCGACGTTTGCAATTTCGTCTTTTTATAGAGGGTGTTCAAAACGACCTGCGCATTCGCGTCTCTCTTGACTTCGATTACAATACGCATACCGTCTCTACCCGATTCGTCGCGGATATCCGAAATTCCTTCGATTTTCTTATCGTTTACCATGTCGGCAATCGTCTTAACGAGCTGCGCTTTGTTGACTTGGTAAGGGATTTCCGTAACGACGATACGGGAACGGGTGTTGCCGCCCGAGCCGTATTCTTCGATTTCGCACTTGGAACGGATTACAATATTGCCTTGACCCGTTCTATACGCCTTTTTAATGCCGCTTCTACCCATAATCATGCCGCCCGTCGGGAAATCGGGCGCGGGAATGATTTCCATAAGCTCGTCCACGGTAATTTCGGGGTTGTCGATCATTGCGATCGTACCGTCAATGACTTCGGCAAGGTTATGGGGCGGAATATTCGTCGCCATACCTACTGCGATACCGTCCGCGCCGTTTACGAGCAAGTTGGGATATCTTGCGGGAAGTACGGTGGGTTCTTCTTCCGTCGCGTCGAAGTTGGGAATGAAATCGACCGTTTCCTTATCGAGGTCGCGAAGCATTTCCGAGGCAAGCTTGGTGAGCTTTGCTTCGGTATAACGCATAGCAGCCGCGGAGTCGCCGTCGATCGAGCCGAAGTTCCCGTGACCGAATACGAGCGGGAAATTGATGGTAAATTCCTGCGCCAAACGCACGAGCGCGTCGTAAACCGAGCTGTCGCCGTGGGGGTGATATTTACCCATACAGTCCCCGACGATACGGGCGCACTTTCTCGTCGCCTTATCGTTGTAAAGACCCATTTCGTGCATTGAGAACAAGATACGTCTATGCACGGGCTTCAAACCGTCGCGAACGTCCGGAATCGCACGGGATTTGTTTACCGCCATTGCGTAAGCGATGAAAGAACGTTTCAGCTCGTCGTCTACTTCAACGTCCAGCATTTTCGTCATCGCGAGTGTACTTTTAAATTCCTCTGTTAATTCAGGGCTGACTTCTTTTTTCGCCATGATTTTCTCCTAATTTGTTTCTACAAGGCTTGAATACTATACCTACTCTTAAAACGTAGAGCTGCGAGCAAAACAAGAAAGACGCGGCTTTGTCTATGGGAGTTTACTTGACGTAAACGAGCGAGGCAAAACGTAAGTCTGACGAAGTATTGCGACGTATATATACGTTTTAGATATCGAGATCCTTAACTAAGGACGCATTTTCTTCAATAAACTTTCTACGAAGTTCGGGATTTTCGCCCATGAGCATCGAGAACATTTGGTCCGCTTCCGCAGCGTCCTGCATCGTTACGCGGATAAGCGTACGCGTTGCGGGGTTCATCGTCGTATCCCAAAGCTGTTCTTTACTCATTTCGCCAAGACCTTTATAGCGCTGGTATTCGATCTTATTGCCTGCGTTGTTGTTCGCATACTCAATCTTTTCTTCTTCCGAATACAAGTAATCGTCGTGACCTTTAAAGCTCGCCTTATAAAGGGGCGGTTTCGCCGCGTACACGTGTCCGTGTTCGATAAGCGGGCGCATATAACGGAACAAGAACGTATAAAGCAAAATACGAATATGCGCGCCGTCTACGTCGGCGTCGGTCATGGAAATGATTCTATCGTATCTGAGCTTGCTTTCGTCGAAATCGTCCAAAATACCGCAGCCGAACGCCGTAATCATGGCTTTGATTTCTTCGTTTTCAAGTACGCGGTTCAAGCGCACCTTTTCTACGTTCAAAATCTTACCGCGAAGGGGCAAAATCGCTTGGAAACGTCTATCTCTGCCTTGCTTTGCCGTACCGCCTGCCGAGTCGCCCTCTACGATGTAAATTTCGCAAAGCTCGCTTCTTCTGTCCGAGCAGTCCGCCAATTTACCGGGCAGCGTCGTCGAACCAAGCACACCCTTACGGCGGGTAAGTTCTCTCGCGTTTCTCGCTGCGTCACGCGCCTTTTGCGCCGTGATACAACGGAGCACGAGTTCCTTTGCAACGGAAGGATTTTCTTCCAAGAATGTCGACATGTGCTCGGTCACGCATTTGTTTACGAACACACGGATATGCGAGTTGTTCAGCTTGTCCTTCGTTTGCGATTCGAACTGCGCGTTGATAAGCTTTACGGAAACGACCGCCGTAATCCCCTCGCGCACGTCCTCGCCCGAAAGTTTTTCGCTGTCTTTCAAAACGTTGAGCTTATGCCCTGCGTCGTTGATGACTTTCGTAAGCGCAAGCTTCAAGCCTTCTACGTGCGTACCGCCGTCACGGGTATTGACGTTGTTTGCGTAGCTGTAAATGACTTCGTTATACGATTCATTGTACTGAATCGCCACTTCGCAAACGGTGTCTTCTTCCTGTTCTTCAAAATACACGGGCGCAGGAAAAAGCAATTCTTCGCGGCTCTTGTTGAGCTCCTCGACGAAAGAACAAATACCGCCCTCGTAGCAAAACGAGTCGCTTTGCTCTTGCCCTTCGCGCTTGTCCTCAAGCGAAATACGAAGTCCTTTATTCAAATAGGCAAGTTCGCGAAGTCTACCCTTGAGCGTATCGTAAACGAAAAGCGTCGTTTCGAAGATTTCGGCGTCAGGCAGGAAGGTAACCTTCGTACCCGTAATCTCCGTATCGCCTACGATTTGCACGCTGCGCTGGGGCACGCCGCGGTTGTACACCTGCTTATAAACGTGACCGTTTTGATAAACCTCCGCTTCCAACCATTCGGAAAGCGCGTTTACCGCCTTTACGCCGACGCCGTGCAAGCCGCTCGATACTTTATAGCCCGAGTCGCCGCCGAACTTACCGCCTGCGTTGACTTTCGTAAATACGACTTCCAACGTAGAAATCCCTTCTTTGGGGTGAATGTCCGTGGGAATACCGCGCCCATTGTCTTGTACCGTACAGCTGCCGTCCGCGTTGATCGATACCTCGATATGCGTACAATACCCCGCCAACGCTTCGTCGATCGAGTTATCCACGACTTCGTGGACAAGATGATGCAAACCCTTTGCGTCGGTGGAAGAAATGTACATACCCGGACGTTTACGGATATGCTCCAAACCGTCGAGTACCTGTATTTGCTCGGCGCCGTATTCGGCTTCAATTCTTTCCGCCATAGTTGAAACTGCCTCCTGATTCTTCAATACTTTCCCTTTTTTGCTATGCAAAAAGGGAAAAAGCCTTGTCTACATTATAACACATTAAAAAGAAAAAAGAAAGCATTTTTGCAAAACTTTTTTATAATTATCCACAAAAATATCCCGTTTTTGTCCATTATTTCCCCTTTATTTTGAAGTTTAGGCAAAGAATGGGAAAACGTACGGCTCTTTCCCTCCCGTCTTTTTTGTGCCCATTTTTTGCGTTTTCCGCCAAAACAGACTTCTTTTTGCAAAAGAATAGGCAGGAAAATATTAATTTTTGACACATTTTTCACTTTCTTTAAAAAGGACTTACGGGGTTTTGTGCGGGATAACGCTATCAACCTAATGATTATAAGGCTTTTTAGTGTGCATTTTTGCCGATTTTGCTTCACGAAAAAGTTCTATTTCCATAATTTATATTTTTCATACTAATGTTTTCTCGTTGACAAAGTATATAAAAAGTGCTATAATGCAAGACAAGTGTACGATAGCCCTTTAGGGCTAAACGGAAAAAATAGAAGAAAAAGAGAAGTATTTATGTCTGAAAAGAAAAAACAAAACAAAAAAAGCGGAAAAGTAAAACAATACTTTAAGGCGAGAAATTCCCGCTTGTTTGCAATCATTTTGCTTTCGATTATGTTGCCCGCGATGATATTTGTCGTTGCTCCTTTCGAAATCTACTGCAATAACATCAGCGAGCTCGCCTTCTCCGCAAAAGAATTTCTCGGTATGCAGGTAAGCCTTACAGTTCTTGCGGCGCTCATATTTTTCTGCATTTTGTACTTTATCCCAAATATGGTTTATAAATTTTTATACCCTGCACTTTTTGGGATTTTGCTGATGCTCTTTTTGCAGACCAACTATCTCAACCTTGGGCTCAATTCCCTTGCAGGCGACGATTTGGACGCTTCCAAGACATCCACTTTCACCTATATTTGGAATACTTCCCTTTGGTTGATTGTGATTATCGGCTTCGTTGTTCTCTTTCAGTTTGTAAAAATCCAAAACATCGTCAAACTCATATCGCTCGTTTTAACGATTGCGATTACCGCAACGCAGCTTATGAACTTTACGATCACTTTGCTGAATACGGACGGCGCGTTCTCCTCGGCAATCGAAAGAACGTACGGCAAGTATGAAGATAAGCCCCGTTTCATTACGTATAAGGACATCAACGCCGTCGGCTCAGACCGCAACGTGATTTTCTTCTGCGTAGATAGAATGGACACCCTTCTCTATGCCGACCTTGCTATGGAAAAATATCCCGAAACCTTCAAAAAGCTCGACGGTTTCACCTACTATTCGGATATGACTTCCATGTACGGCTACACCTTCCCTTCCGTCGCTTATATGATGTCGGGTATAAAATACGACAACGGCAATCAAAAGGAGTATTTCAGCCGCGTTTATAACGAAAACCAAACGATAAACGCGCTCCACAAAAACGGTTACAATATCAACCTTTTCAGCGAAGCGTACTACGATTATTCCAACGCAAACGAAATGCCCACCTACATTGAAAACGTAGTGGAAACGAGTAAAGACACGCTGTATACAAAGGTTAGACGCCCTATCAAGTTTTCTTGGTCGTTGACCCAAACGGCGCTTTACCGCAGTTTGCCTTTCATCTTAAAGGACGACGTGGGCAGTATCAATTCGGATACCTTTAACGGCTATATCTTATACGAAAGCGAGGATTTGCAAGGCCAAAGAAACTATTCCTACGAATTGAAACACGTTTACGACGAAGTGAAAAAATTCGACGGCAACTTCCAAACGAAAACGGCGAAAACCGTCAACGGCATTGATAAGCAAGGGGATAAGAACTTCTCTTTCATTCACGTCAGCGGCTGCCACACGGCGGAATATGACGAAAATTGGAAAAAAACAAGCAAGACCGACTATCTTGTTTCCGCGAAAAACAGTATCGAATTTATCAATATGTATTTGGAGAACATGAAAGCGATTTCGCCCGAACTTTACAAAAACTCAACGATCGTTATCATGGCGGATCACGGCAAGGTAACGCACCGTCACGACTATTTCACAAAGCCCATGATTTCCGCGGCGTTTATCAAACGCGCAGGCGACGATTTCGAAGGTTATCGCACGTCCGACGCACCCGTGTCCTCGGCGAACCTTTGGGCTACTATCTTCCAGTCGGAAGGGCTCACTTACGATAAATCTTTCTTTGGGGATTCTTTCTTCGACGTGGAATCCGCTTTCAATACGACGGGCGTATATCCCGTACGCGAATTCGTTTGGACGAGAAGAAATAAGCAGTTGACGGAATACGACTCTATCACTTATAAAATCGAAGGCTCGGCGCGCGACTTTGCAAATTGGCGCGTAGATAAAGTCGAGCATATTCCCCACCCTCTGTTCGCAAATTAACGCACGATAAAAAACTTCACATAAGGATTGACATAATGGATACTATCACTTATTACGTTTGTCTACCGCTTGGTATGCTGATGAAGGGCTGTTGGATGCTCGTAAAAGACTACGGGCTCGCGATCTTACTCTTCACACTGGCAACGAAAATCGTTCTCTTGCCCGTTTCCGTTTGGATTCAAAAGAACTCCATTCAAATGGTCAAGATCCAACCGGAAATCAACAATTTAAAGGTAAAATACCAAGGTCAAGCGGACTTGATTGCGGAAGAACAAATGAAGCTTTTCAAACGGGAACATTATCATCCCATGCTTTCGCTCATTCCCCTGCTTTTGCAAATCCTGCTCTTGCTTGGCGTTGTGCATATCATCTATCATCCGCTCACCTTCCTTTTCGGCGCGTCGGACGGTACGATTGAACTTTTGGCTGAACATTTACAGCTAAATACGTCAAGCAACTCTTTCCAGCTCAAAATCGTGGAAGCTTTCCAAGACGGTACGCTGAGCGCAAGCACGGTGATTGCAGGCGTTGACCCCGCGACGATGGCAAGGCTTTCTTCGAAAGTCGGCGCGTTTGATTTGAATTTCTTGGGAATGAACCTTTCCGTCGTGCCCACGAATACGTGGGGTTGGTACACGCTCGTTCCTATTCTTGCAGGCGCGTCCTCGTGGATCATGTGCCACACGCAAAACCTTTCCAACGTTATTCAGCACGAGCAAGGCGCGCTCAATAAATACGGTATTATGGCGCTTTCCGTTGCCCTCTCCCTTTATTTAGGTTTGGGCGTACCCGTCGGGATTGCGATTTACTGGATTGCGAGCAACCTCCTTTCCATCGCGCAAATGTATCTTTTGAACGTTGCAATCAACCCGAAGAAATATGTTGACTACGAAGCGCTCGAAAAGAGCCGTGAAGCGCTTGCGAAAATGAAAGCGTTCGGCGCGGAAGACAAAAAGAGCGAAGAATACCGCGCGAACAAACAGCGTGAAAAAGCGGATTTGAAACGCTTTAAGCATATCGTCAATAAACACGTTGTATTTTACTCGGAAAAGAGCGGTTTCTATAAGTATTACAAAGACTTGATCGCCGAGCTTTTAAAGCGCTCGAACTTGTCCATTCACTATATCACGAACGATCCGAAAGACGTAATTTTCGAGGTCGCGAAAGACGAACCGCGCATTAAACCCTATTACGTTTCCCTGAAAAAGACGGCAACCTTGATGATGCTTATCGAAACGGATATGTTCGTTATGACGACGCCCGATTTGAATAAGTATTATCTCAAACGTTCCTTTATTAAATCGGACATCGAATACGTGTACGTCCCCCACGACATGATGAGCGTACACATGAGTTTCCGCGAAGGCGCGCTCGACGCGTTCGATACGATTTTCTGCACCGGCCCGCACGTAGAAAGAGAAGTCCGCGCGACGGAAAAGGTCTACGGTTTAAAAGCAAAGACGCTCGTTCAATTCGGTTATCCTCTTGCGGATATGCTGGAAATCGAAGGTCAAAAAGCGAACGCCGAAAAACAGGATACGGGCGTAAAGGAAATTTTGATCGCTCCCTCTTGGCAAGAAGACAACCTGCTTGATTCCTGCATCGACGGAATCATTGAAGCGTTGTATTCCGACGGCAACCACATCACCGTCCGCCCCCACCCCGAATACGCGAAACGTTTCGGCTCGGCGCTCGACGATTTGGTGCAACGTTATAAAGATTATGACGAAAGCAAGCTCACTTTCGAGCTGAATTTCTCCGCAAACAAATCTATCTATTCTTCGGACGTACTCATCACCGATTGGTCGGGCGTCGCAACGGAATTTTGCTTCGCAACGAAGCGCCCCGCGGTGTTCGTAAACACAAAAATGAAATGTCCGAACCCCAACTATACGAAAATCGAGCATACGCCCGTGGAAATTTCTCTTAGAAACGAAATCGGCGTAGCGATTGAAAAAGACGAAGTGAACAAACTCCCCGAAATTTTGCAAAATCTTTCGGACAATGCCGAACATTACAAGAAAGTCATTGAAGATACCCATCAAACGATGATTTTCAATCACGGCTCGGCGGCAAAAGTCGGCGCGGACTACATCTTGCGCTCCCTTGCGAATAAAAAAACTCAAAAGAGGTAAAAAAATATGTTGTTTAAATTGTTGTACATTGACCCTGCTGCTACGACGGTATTGCTCTCCTCGATCACGGCGATTGCCGTGGCTTGCGGCGCTACCTTCATCATCTTGTGGCGTAAAGTAAAGAAAGGCGTTAAAAAGACCTTGCACATCGACGAAAACGCGAACAAGGACGTAGAAGAAGACTTGGTTATTCTTGACGAAGAAGCTACTACTGAAGCACCCGCTGAAGAAGTAGCCGCTACGGAAGAAACGGTAGAAGAAACCGTGGAAACGAAAGAAAACTAATCGAATCGAATCAAAACGGAACGCGCCCGTGAGCGATTGCTCACGGGCGCGTTTTCTTTCCCCTATTTTTTGTAAAAGCTATTGAAAAATCGGAAAATTTGTGCTATAATTTTTCTCGCCCTTAAAAAATTAAAAAAAATTTCAAAAATTTCCAACGAAACGCCCTGCTCGTTTGTATATATTATGCAAGGCATCGAATAGCGCTTACGATTTCTTGTAAAATTTTTCGCTAAATACGGAGGAAATTATGAAAAAAATATCGAAAATTATTTCTACGTTGCTCGTTGCAACGCTTGGCTGCGCGACGGTCGCGGCTTGCTCTAAAAAAGATAACACGGAAACCGCGCAAAGCGATTATAGCTACGTCACCTTGCGCATCAATCCGGAAGTGGATTTAATCGCGGACAAGAACGGCGAAGTCCTTTCCGCAATCCCCGGCAACGAGGACGGCGAAGTAGTCCTTTCCATGGTCGCCTTGGAGGGTCTGAGCATTGAAGAAGCAGGCGTCGAATTCACGGAAACCGCTTCCGAACTCGGCTATTTCGATGAAAACGGGGAAACGGACACCGTCTATATCGGCGTGGAAGGCGACGGCGAGCTGGAAGAAAAATTGAATAAAAATATTCGCGATTACTTTGATAATAAGGGAATCAATGGGAAAGTTTCCCGTGAAACGCTCGATAAATACGCGGACCAAGCGGAGGAATGGGCTCTTTCCAAAGGTCATACCAAAATCGTTATGCGCGTTTTGGACGCGTTCCCCGAACTTACCGAAGAAGAAGTGTTGAATATGACCGTAAAGGAATGGATGGAACTTCTCAAAGCGGATAAGTACGTGGATAAAATCGCCGTTAGCTTACAATCGGACTATCGTGCGGCAATGCAAGCGTTGAAAGCAGACCACGAAGAACTTTTTACTCTCCGCGCAGAGCTTAAAACATTGATAGTTTCGCTTAAAGGCGAAATTACCGACGAAGAAAAGTCCGCTATTAAGGCGCAAATCTCCCTTCTCGAAGACGCATTGAAGCCCCTTGAAAAGGCGTTTGACGATGCCGCAGCGGAGATTCGAGCACAGTTTAAAGCGGCTTCCAAGGACGTACGTAAAACCTACCGCGCGGAGGGCGAAGACCGTCAAAAAGAATTCGGCGATAAAAAAAATAAATAATTTTTAAAAGATTGCAAAACGGATATTGGCAATCGCGAGGGAGTAAAGCATGTCACGTTTCATCGACAGTAAAAAAGTAGATGAATATTTGATTCGTTTAAGGCAGGGCGAAGGCGCTGCCTTAGACTCCCTATACTCTCTTACGTCAAAACCGCTTTATGCTTTTTGCTACACCTACACTCGCACTCGGCAGGATAGCGAGGACGCTTTGTCCGAAACCTATCTTTCCGCTGTTCGGTATATTGATAGATTTCGGGGCAAAAACGGCTTTAATTGGCTATATACGATCGCCAAGAATATTTGCTTAAACATGCTCCGAAAGAAAAAGCAAAATATATTCGTGGATTTTGCCGACGAAGAAACGACCAACGTTTTGGGGCTTGCTTCCGCCGCCGATCCCGATCTTCCCGACGAAAGCGGCGTTATCGCCCTTTCCAAGTCGATTTTGGACGAACACGAATTCCAAGTTGTTCTGTTGCACGCAATCAACGGACTAAAATTCAAGGAAATTGCCGCCCTTACCGACGGGAAAGAAAGCACCGTCCGCTGGCAATACAACAACGCTCTTAAAAAAGTGAAAAACGCATATCAAAGGAGGGTACAGCAATGAGAAATAAAGCATTCGAGCGCTTATATCAACAAAGTGCTGAGCTTACCCCTCGCGATGAGTTGAAAAACGATATCCTGACGCAAGCAAAACAAGAGCTTTCCCTGCACCGTGTACGCGATGAATCGAAAAAAAGCGCAAAAAGAGCGCTTCGCAGGAGACGAAAAATTTGGGCGCCTCTCCTCGCTTGCTTCGCCGCAATCGCGATTATATTTAGTACGTTTTTTGGGTTCTACAACGAAAACTATCAAACGGTCTACGTGGACGTAAACCCGTCCGTTGCTTTGGAAATCAACCGCTTTGGTCAAGTCAATGAAGTGGAATATTTGAACGAAGACGCGAAAATTGCCTTAAAAGGTGTCAAACTGAAAGGTAAAAAGGCGGAAAACGCGCTTGAAAAAATTATCAAAGCTTATGAAAAAGCGGGTTATTTCGACATAGAAGCAGACCTTTTTATCAGCGCTGTAGGAAAAAACAAAAAAACGGATAAATTGCTTGAAAAGCTTGAAAAACGCGCGGATAAAGTCTGCGCAGATAAAAATTGTTCGGTAAACGTTTCTAAATGCACGAAACAAGAAAAAGAGGAAGCCAAGGATAAAAATTTATCCCCCGGCAAATATAAACTTATTTCGGAAATTTTAGAAAAGTATCCGAACCTCACCGAGGAAGAATTACGCGATAAATCTATGAAATATTTGAAGGATTTGCTCGACAATAAAGCCCCTTCGCATAAATAGTTATAACATTCTCTTTTCGGCGATTGTAAAAACGATATTTTGGCAAATACTGTTTTTACCTTAAAATTCTATATTTTTTGGAGGCATTATGCTAGGATTTACTTTCTTAAGCCGCGTTCTTGCTTCCACCGTCGCCGCAAGCTCCGCATTCTTTTGGAGCGGGTTTTGGGACAGCAGAAAGCTGGATTCCTGCCTTACCATCGACAAGCAAAACCACACCTTGATCACAAACGAAAGCGAGATCAAAATTTTACAAATCACCGACGTACAGTTCTCCGATTATTCCGAAGAAATCGTAGCGTTTAAGGCGATAAAAAAGACAGTCGAAAAAGCTGACCCCGATCTTATCGTTTTCACCGGCGACAATTTAGACAATGACAGCAAGAAAGCGCATTTAGACTCTTTCATCTCGTACATGGATAGCTATAAAGCGCCTTGGGCGCTTGTTATGGGTAACCACGATTATAAGTCGAACGTATCCTTAAAGGAGCAATGTGGGGCGTACGAAGCAAGCGAATACTGCCTTTTTGAAGAAGGCACAATCGACGATTCCTATGGGAATTATTCCTATACGATCACGTATCAAAACTCCCCCGTTTTTTCCCTCGTTTTTATGGATTCTAAAACGGACGGTTTTGAAAAAGAGCACGTTTCTTGGTACGGAAAGACCGTTCGCCGCTTAAAGCATAAGGGCGAGCTTTTACCCAACTTTCTTTTCTATCATATCCCGACAATCGAAACGGTGTACGCCGCGAACGCGTATAACGCAAATGAACTCGACGGCGACGGCGAAATCAATGAAAATCCCGACAAGCAAACAACGGACGTAAATTTCTTTGAGCAAGTCGTGGGAATAGGCTCGACAAAAGGGATTTTCTACGGACACGATCACTTGAATAACGCCTTTTTAAACTATCGCGGAATTCAACTGTATTACGGCTTAAAAACGGGTACGAATTCCTATCATAGAACGCGTTTGCAGGGTGGAAACTTGATTACGCTTAACGTAAACGGCGAGTTCACCGTAGAAAGACTTTATATTTGATTGTTCCCCAGATTTTGGAAGCTTTATAAAAACCGAAGAACCGCTCGGCATTGTAATGCCGAGCGGTTCTTTGTTATTATTTTATTTTCTATGGCTATGTCACAACAAACGGTTGATTAGCGCTTTGCACGTTTTGACGAGCAAAACGCAAGAAAGACAAGCGTTTTGCGAAGGCGCATACCCTCAGCGGTCTGTAACTGAGCATAACGCGCCGTATTTCACAGCGTTTTTCCGTCAAAAATCAACCGAGAGTTAGGACAGAGCCTTTCTTATAACGTTGCGATGACTTCCACTTCCACAAGCACGTTTTTCGGCAAGGTCTTTACCGCTACGCAGCTTCTTGCGGGCTTTGTCGTGAAATACTTTGCGTATACTTCGTTAAATGCCGCAAAATCGCTCATTTCCGCCAAAAAACAGGTAGTTTTCACCGCTTTTTCAAAGGAACTTCCCGCCGCTTTTAAGACTTCGCCTAAGTTTTTCATCACCTGCTCCGCTTGCGCCGTAATCCCCTCCGTTTCCACGTTTCCGCTTGCGGGATTGATGGGGATTTGCCCCGAAGTGAACACCATTTCACCGCAAACGATTGCTTGCGAATACGGACCGATTGCCGCAGGCGCTTTTTCCGTCGATACCTTTTTAAGTTCCATCTTTTTTTACTCCTTTTTTACACCAATTTAAAACCGAAATCGGTCAATGCTTGGCGGATTTGCTGAATATGCTCAAAGTTTCTCGTTTCCAAAACGATACGAAGATAACAACCGTTGACGTCCGAGCCCTCGTTCGCTCTTTCGTGGTGTACGGACGTGACGTTGCCGCCAAGATCCGCGATAATTCTCGATACGTTTTTGAGCTGACCGGGTTTGTCCATAAGCTCAATCATAAGTTGACAGTTTCTACCCGACATAATCAAGCCGCGCTTAATCACGCGCGATAAAATCGTCACGTCGATATTACCGCCCGAAAGCAAGCATACCGCTTTTTTACCTTTCAAGTCAATTTTCCCAAACATCGCCGCTGCGACCGCGACCGCGCCCGCTCCTTCGGTGACAAGTTTATGCTGTTCCATAAGCGCTAAGATTGCCGCGGAAATTTCATCGTCCGATACGGTGACGATTTCGTCCACGTATTTGCTGCAAATCTCATACGTAAGGTCGCCCGGTTTCTTTACGGCGATACCGTCCGCAATCGTCGAAACGGAGGAAAGTTCTTCCATTTCACCGTGTTCGATGGAGTTTTTCATAGACGGAGCACCCTTTGCTTCTACGCCGTACACTTTCACGCGCGGATTAAGCGTTTTAATCGTGTACGCGATACCGGAAATCAATCCGCCGCCGCCGACAGGCACGATGACCGCGTCCATATCGGGGATTTGATCGGCAAGTTCCAAAGCAATCGTCCCTTGTCCAGCAATAACGTCCTCATCATTGAACGGATGTACAAAAGTATAGCCCTTTTCTTCCGCGAGCTGCAACGCTTTTTGATATGCGTCGTCGTATACACCCTCTACAAGGCAGACCTCCGCACCGTAGCTTTTCGTTGCTTCCACTTTGGAAATCGGCGCGCCGTCGGGCAAGCAAATCACCGCTTTAATCCCGTTCTTTTGCGCCGCAAGCGCAACCCCTTGTGCGTGGTTGCCTGCCGAGCATGCAATAACGCCCTTTGCCTTTTCTTCGGCGGAAAGTCGGGTCATTTTATAGTACGCGCCGCGCACCTTGAACGAACCCGTGATTTGCAGGTTTTCCGTTTTTAAGTAAAGCTCCGCGCCCGAGCAAAGCTTGGGTGCGTACAAAACGTCCGTTTTTCTCGCCACACCCTTTAACGCGTGGCTCGCTCTATATACGTTGTCGATAGTAAGCATATATTTTTCCTTCTTTTAAGGTTTCATTCCATACACGGTATACCCGTTTTAGCGCAAACTGTTGATAAACTGTTCCGCGCCGCGTGCCGAACGGCTGCCTTTGCGAATGGCAAATTCTTCCGCTTGGCGTTCGAGTTCCTTTTCTTCCATGGTAATGTTGTAACGGTTTGCAAGCTCTTTTACAATGCGAAGATACAACGCCTTATTCGGTTTTGAGAAAAGCACCGTAAGCCCGAAGCGTTCGGAAAGGGACAAGGTTTCTTGCAAGGTATCGTTGATATGCACGTCGTCGCCGTCCCTATCCCCAAAGCTTTCCTTTACGATATGACGGCGGTTACTCGTCGCGTAGATTACGGCATTATCCGCCGTCGCGCTTGCCGAGCCTTCGAGCGCGGCTTTAAGCATACTGAAATCGTCATTGTTTTGATTGAATGACAAATCGTCGATGAAAATAATAAACTTCAAGGGATTGCCACTAATTTTTCCCATAACGTAGGGAAGATAACGAAGCTGGTCCTTTCTAAGCTCGATAAGGCGCACGCCATCTGAATAAAAATCATTCGCAATCGCTTTTACCGTCGAGGATTTTCCCGTGCCCGCGTCACCGCACAAAAGTACGTTCGCGGCAGGTCTGCCTGCGATAAACGCCCGCGTATTTTCCACGACCTTTTGCCGTTCTTGTTCGTAGCCGATAAACTGCGAAATACCCGTTCTATCCGCGCTGACAATCGCTTCAATCTTCTTTTCGTCGGAAAGACGGAACATTCTATTCGACGAGAATATCCCGTAGCCATATTTATGCAAGCTTGCCAAACGACGGGCGTACGAAGCACCCATGTCCGCGTTCACGGACGTAAATTCGGGAAGTTCGGAAAGTTCTATCTCCATATCCGACGCAAAATTTGCGCTAGTAAGCGCCGCAAAACAAGAAAAGGTTTTTAATTCCCTATCCACGGAATTTTGCAGCTGCGTCCACGCCGTTTTGCCCTCAGCTACGCTTTTTACGTATACGTTTTCATCTTCGGAAATCAATCTTTCGACGAGCGCGGTCAACGACCCGCCGTTTCCATAAATTTCCGCAACGAATGCCGCATACGCCTTGCGTTTTTCTTCGCCCGTTTTCGCTAAAACGTATTCTTCAAACGTCCGAAAAAGAGGGGCTTCCAGTACGCCGCGGAAAACGGAGCAAAGGCAAAGCTTGCCGTAAATTGTTCTTAATTCGTTGTTCATAATGCCTATTAAAGATTTTCGATGATTTTATCCGTCATTTCTTTCGTGCCAAGCAAAGGATACTTGCTTTCGCCAAGGTCCGCCGTGCGGTAGCCTGCTTCGAGCACTTTATCCACCGCCGAAACAATATCCTCACTCGCTTCCTTTTCGTCGAACGCATAGAGAAGCATCATTGCCGCCGAAAGCACGGTGGCAATCGGGTTTGCCTTGTTTTGCCGCGCAATATCGGGCGCAGAGCCGTGGATCGGCTCGTACAAACCGCGCTTGCCGCTATCGAGCGACGCCGACGGCAACATACCGATAGAGCCCGTAATTTGCGAAGCTTCGTCCGAAAGAATATCGCCGAACATATTGCTCGTTACGATAACGTCGAACTGCGAGGGATTGCGCACGAGCTGCATCGCCGCGTTGTCCACAAGCATATCGGAAACTTCCACGTCGGGATATTCCGCCGCGATTTCGTGCACAATTTTTCTCCAAAGACGGGACGTTTCCAAAACGTTCGCCTTGTCGATGCTCGTCAATTTCTTGCGGCGTTTTCTCGCCGTTTCAAACGCCACGCGCACGATACGTTCGATTTCCATACGACTATAACTTTCGGTGTCGTACGCC
Organism: Clostridia bacterium; assembly: GCA_017462825.1. Next base: position 22,955 of record JAFTQI010000029.1, read on the forward strand.
TCTTCGCCGTACTTCCCTTCTCGATAACCGCGTTCACCGAAATAAATACCGCCTGTAAGCTCGCGGACAATCATAATATCGAAGCCGTTTTGCGCGATGTCCTCTCTTAAAGGACAAGCGCCTTTCAGCGCAGGATATAACTTCGCAGGGCGCAGGTTGGTGAAAAGTCCCATCGCCGCGCGAATCCCAAGAAGCGCTTTTTCGGGGCGCAAATGCCCGGGGAGGGTATCCCATTTCGGGCCGCCCACCGCACCGAGAAGTACGGAATCGGAATTTAAGCAGCCTTCCACCGTTTCTTCAGGCAAAGGTTTGCCGCATTCGTCAATCGCCGCGCCGCCGATAAGATAGGGCGTGAACGTGAATCCGATATTTCTTTTTTTACCAACCGCTTCCAAAACGCGCACCGCGCTTTCCACGATTTCAGGACCGATACCGTCCCCTTTCAATAAACCGATTTTGTATTCTTTCATAATCTCACCTTCGTATAGGTTTTTCCCTAATTGATTAGGGATTTTTAGGGGCTAAATACGTTTCAACGCGTACCTGCCCCCATCTTTTATTTAACGTCGCCTTTTTGAATAGACTTCACAAGTCCGCCGTTTGTGATAATTTTTTGGATAAATTCGGGGAAAGGCTGCGTTTTAAAACTCTTGCCCGTCGTGCGGTTGTAGATAACGCCGTTATCCAAGTCCGCTTCCACTTTGTCACCGTCCGAAATCCCGTCCACCGCTTCGTCGCATTCCAAAATCGCAAGCCCGATGTTGATAGAGTTACGATAGAAAATTCTTGCGAAACTTCTCGCAATAACAAGGGAAATGCCGCTCGCCTTGATTGCGATAGGCGCGTGTTCGCGCGAAGAACCGCAGCCGAAGTTGAAACCGGCAATCATAATATCGCCGTTTTCCACTTTTTTGGTGAAATCCTTGTCGATGTCTTCCATACAATGGGAAGCGAGTTCTTTATGATCGCTGGTATTTAAGTATCTTGCGGGAATGATAACGTCAGTGTCTACGTTGTCGCCGTATTTAATAGCTTTTCCGTTAAAAATCATGTATTTTCTCCTAACCTGTCATTGTTGATAAAGCGAATAGATACAAGCAAGACGCGAAAGGCGCGGCTTTTTTCGATGGGCGCGTACAAATCGTACGTAACCGAGAAAAACGCTAGCCTGACAAAGTATTGCGCCATATATTTTCGCTTTATACCTCCTCGGGGCTCGCAATTCTGCCCATAATCGCCGAGGCAGCCGCTACCGCAGGGGAAGCCAAGTATACTTCGGATTCTACGTGACCCATTCTGCCGACAAAGTTTCGATTCGTCGTCGCGACCGCTCTTTCTCCTGCCGCCAAAATACCCATATAACCGCCAAGGCAAGGTCCGCAAGTGGGCGTGGAAACCACGCAACCCGCTTCGATGAAAATCTTTACGAGTCCGTTTTCCACCGCTTTCATATAGACGTCTTGCGTCGCGGGGATAATGATCGCGCGCACGCGCTTAGCAATCTTTTTGCCTTTCAATATTTCCGCTGCTTCCGCGATGTCTTTATACTGCCCGTTCGTACAAGAACCGATTACGACTTGGTCAATCGCAATTTCGCCGATTTCATCGAACGTCTTAGTGTTTTCAGGCAAATGCGGGAACGCCACCGTGGGTTTGATTGCGCTCAAATCAATTTCGTACGTCTCGTCGTACACCGCGTCTTCGTCCGCTTTATAGACCTTGAATTCGCGGTTTGAGCGTTCTTTTACGTATGCTTCCGTCTGTTCGTCCACTTCAAAAATCCCGTTCTTCGCGCCCGCTTCAATCGCCATGTTCGAAATGGTCAAGCGATCGTAAATGGTGAGCGACTGCACCCCTTCGCCGACGAATTCCATCGACTTATAAAGCGCGCCGTCTACACCGATTTTGCCGATAATATGCAAAATCACGTCCTTGCCCGAAACGTATTTGTTCAGTTTGCCTTTGAGCACGAACTTGATTGCGGAAGGCACTTTAAACCACGCCTTACCGGTCGCCATACCGCACGCCATATCCGTCGAGCCAACGCCGGTTGAGAACGCGCCGAGCGCGCCGTAGGTACAGGTGTGGGAGTCCGCGCCAATGACGACGTCCCCAGGCACAACGAGTCCCTTTTCGGGAAGCAACGCGTGCTCGATGCCCATTCTGCCTACGTCATAGAAGTGGGTGACCTCGTGCTTGTCGCAAAAGTCACGGCACATTTTACATTGCGCCGCCGCTTTAATGTCTTTGTTGGGCGCGAAATGGTCCATGACCATCGTTACTTTGTCTTTATCGTAGACTTCGGTCGCGCCGATTTTTTCAAACTCTTTGATCGCTACGGGGGAAGTAATGTCGTTGCCGAGCACGCGGTCTAAATCGACCAAAATAAGCTGCCCTGCTTCCACTTTTTCCAAGCCCGCGTGCGCCGCGAGTATTTTTTGCGTCATTGTCATTGACATAATGATAATTCCTTTTGGATTGTTTTTGTTTTTTTGCACTCTTATCATCAATGCGGAGAGTACACGTTCCCTTTTTAGCAATTATCGCCGCAAACGCAGTTGCTTTTAAAAACGGACGATAATACGCTAAAATTAGGTCAAAGCGCAGCCTTGTTTATTTATTGATAATTGCGCCTTTGTCTGCGGACGACACCTGCGCCGCGTATCTCTTCAAGTAACCGCTTACTTCTTTCTTTTTCAAAACGGTGCTTTCCTTACGCTTTGCAAGTTCTTCGTCGGAAACGTTGAGCTTGATCGAGTAGTTGGGAATATCAATCGAAATGATGTCCCCGTTTTGTACGTATGCGATCGGACCGCCCGAAACAGCTTCGGGGGAAACGTGCCCGATCGACGCACCGCGCGTTGCACCCGAGAAACGACCGTCCGTGATGAGCGCGACGTCCTTATCCAAGCCCATACCCGCAATCGCCGACGTGGGCGAGAGCATTTCGCGCATACCCGGACCGCCTGCAGGTCCTTCGTAGCGGATTACCACTACGTCGCCCTTTTCGATCTTACCGCCGTAAATCGCCGCGATACATTCTTCTTCGCTTTCGTAAACCTTTGCAGGTCCTTCATGCACAAGCATTTCCGCCGCCACCGCCGCGCGCTTTACTACGCAACCGTCGGGTGCAAGATTGCCTTTCAATACCGCGATACCGCCCGTTTTACCGAATGCGTTTTCGGGTTTTCTAATCACTTCGTCGTCGAAGTTGACTACGCCGACAAGGTTTTCCTTCATCGTCTTACCCGTGCAAGTCATTACGGACGTATCAAGCAAATTAAGCGCTTCAAGCTCTTTCAAAACGGCGTGTACGCCGCCCGCTTCGTTCAAGTCCTCCATATACGTAGGCCCTGCCGGCGCAAGGTGACACAAATTCGGCGTTTTTTCGCTGATTTCGTTCACTTCGTCCAAGTCGAACGGAACGCCAAGCTCGTTCGCGATTGCAGGAAGGTGAAGCATACTATTCGTCGAGCAACCGAGCGCCATGTCCGCGGTGATCGCGTTTTTAATCGCCGCCGCCGTCATAATATCGCGGGGACGGATATTCTTTTTCACAAGCTCCATAACTTGCATGCCCGCGTGCTTCGCAAGCTCGATACGCGCGGAGTAAACCGCGGGAATCGTGCCATTGCCGCGCAAGCCCATGCCGAGCACTTCGGTCAAGCAGTTCATCGAGTTCGCCGTGTACATACCCGAGCAAGAGCCGCAGGTAGGACATACCTTTCTTTCAAACTCGGTGAGCTGTTCTTCGTTGATTTTGCCTGCGTTATACGCGCCGACTGCTTCGAACATACTCGAAAGGGAACGTTTTTTACCGTTTACTCTCCCTGCGAGCATCGGACCGCCGCTTACGAATACGGTCGGGATATTCAATCTCGCCGCCGCCATCAACAGCCCGGGGACATTCTTGTCGCAGTTAGGGATCATAACGAGCCCGTCAAAGCCGTGCGCCATCACCATCGCTTCGGTAGAATCGGCGATCAAGTCGCGCGTGACGAGGGAATATTTCATCCCCGTATGCCCCATCGCAATCCCGTCGCAAACGGTGATCGCGGGGAACATAATCGGCGTACCGCCTGCCATAGCAACGCCGAGCTTGACCGCTTCGGCGATTTTGTCGAGGTTGGTGTGACCGGGTACGATTTCATTATGCGAGCAAACAACCCCGATAAGAGGTCTTGCCTGTTCTTCGTCGGTAAGCCCCAACGCGTGGTACAGCGATCTGTGCGGCGCGTTATGGAAACCGTCTACAATGGTATCTTTAATCATATTCTATTACCTTGTTTTTAAAGTTTTAAGGCGTATTTTGCGACGTTCGGTCGCAAAATACGCATTTAGTTTATGTGGAGATGCAAGCAATTCAAGGCGCCGCGAGGGAGCGTACCGAGTAGTACGTGACCGAGCGGCAACGAAGAAGTGCGACGCATATACGCATTAATTATTGATGAATTTTTCTTCGTCAGCCCAACTATAAAGCTTACGGATATCTCTGCCTACTACTTCGGAGGGATGTTCCGCAGCGATCTTTCTCATTGCGTTGAAGTGTACTTGCGAACCTGCGTCGGACATATCGAGCAAGAATTCTTTCGCGAACGTACCGTCTTGAATGTCTTTCAAAACTTTCTTCATTGCTTTCTTCGTTTCTTCGGTGATGATCTTCGGACCGGTCACGTAATCGCCGTATTCAGCCGTGTTGGATACCGAATATCTCATGCCCTCGAAACCGCTTTGGTAGATAAGGTCAACGATGAGCTTCATTTCGTGGATACATTCGAAGTATGCGTTTCTAGGATCGTAGCCAGCTTCTACAAGCGTTTCAAAACCTGCTTGCATGAGTGCGCAAACGCCGCCGCAAAGAACTGCTTGTTCACCGAAAAGGTCCGTTTCCGTTTCCGTACGGAAGTTGGTTTCGAGAACGCCCGCTCTCGCGCCGCCGATACCTGCCGCGTATGCAAGACCGATTTCCAAAGCGTCGCCAGTTGCGTCTTGTTCTACCGCAATCAAGCAAGGAACGCCTTTGCCTACTTGATATTCGCTACGTACCGTATGACCGGGGCCCTTGGGCGCAACCATGATAACGTTTACGTTCTTCGGGGGCTTAATGCAGCCGAAGTGGATATTGAAACCGTGCGCGAATGCAAGCGTTTTACCTTCGGTAAGGTTGGGTTCAATGCTTTCTTTATAGAGTTTTGCTTGTTTTTCGTCGTTGATAAGAATCATAATAAGATCCGCTTTTGCAGCAGCTTCCGCAGCCGTCATAACCGTAACGCCTTGCGCTTCCGCTTTCGCCCAGCTCTTGCTGCCCTTGTAAAGACCTACTACTACGTCCACGCCCGAATCTTTCAAGTTAAGCGCGTGCGCGTGACCTTGCGAACCGTAGCCGATGATTGCTACCGTCTTGCCGTTGAGTTTGTTTAAATCACAATCTTGTTGATAAAAAATTCTGTTTGCCATGAGTTTTTTCCTTCCTTTCTATGTTAAAATTTTTATTTTTTTGTTTAATCCTCTTCCGTGAAGAGCGTCTTATTGCCGCGGTCGAGCGCAACCACACCCGTACGGCACATTTCCAAAATCCCATAAGGCTGCATCAGCTTTACGAATGCGTCAATCTTCGACGGCGTACCCGTCACTTCAATACACATTCCTTCGGGGGAATAGTCGATTACGCTTGCTCTAAATACGTCCACCGCCGTCATAATATCGCTACGGTTTTCCGATTTATTCTCCACTTTCAAAAGCATAAGTTCGCGTTTGATAGGTTCGTCTTCGAGTACGTCCACTTTCTTTACAACGTACAGCTTTTTGAGCTGATTGACAAGCTGTTCTTTCACGTTGTCGTCGCCGTGCATGCTGATCGTGATACGGGAATATTCCTTTCTTTCCGTTTCGCCTACGGTCAACGTGTCGATATTAAAACCGCGGCGGGTGAACATCGCCGATACTCTCGTCAATACACCCGATTGGTTATCTACGTAAACTGCTATGATAAATCTTTTATCCATAATCTACTCCTTTATCATACCTTCGTGATGATGTCTGCAATCGCGCCGCCGGGAGGAAGCATGGGCAATACCATTTCGTCCTTATCGATGGTAACGTCAATTACACTTACCTTGCCCGATTTAAGCGCCGCTTCAAAGGCTTTTTTAAATTCCACTTGCGTTTCCGCTTTGTAGCCGTCCGCGCCGAACGCCTTTGCCAAAGCGACGAAATCGGTCTTTCTCGTCAAAACCGTGTTGGAATATCTCTTCCCAAAGAAAAGGGTTTGCCATTGTCTTACCATACCCAAAACGCCGTTATTCAACAGCACGATTACAACGGGGATTTTATAAGTAACAGCCGTAGCGAGTTCGTTCAAGTTCATACCGAAGCTGCCGTCGCCCGTAATCAAGACTACGGGGTCTTTCGTCGCTACGTATGCGCCCATCGCCGCGCCAAGACCGAAGCCCATCGTACCCAAACCGCCGCTTGATACAATTCTTCTCGGTCCGTCGAAATGCGCGTATTGCGCCGCCCACATTTGGTGCTGACCAACGTCCGTCGCAATCACCGTTCTTGCAGGCTTCAGCGCGTTGATTATTTCAAATACCTGCTTGGGCGTAAGAGGCGCTTTCGCCGCTGCTGCGATTTCTTCTTCGAATTGCTTTTCTTGGTTTTTAAGTTCGGTAACTCTTGCAAACCAAGCGGGTTTTTCGCTCGCTTCGCACTTCGCCGCAATGCGTTTGAAGGAGTCCTCTACGTCGCCGACCAAGCCAAGGTCTACGCGTACGTTTTTATTGACTTCCGCGCTATCGGGATCAAGCTGAATAATCTTGCTCGTCTTCGCGAACTTAGAAACGTTCCCCGTCGCTCTATCCGAGAAACGAACGCCAACCGCCAAAATCAAGTCCGCTTCGTTTTGAGACATGGACGACGCGTAATGCCCGTGCATACCCTGCATGCCGAGGAAACGCTCGTTGTCCTGCGGTACAGAGGAAAGTCCCATAAACGAACAACCGATCACTGCGCCGATCTTTTCAGCGAACTTAACAATGTCGTCGCCCATACCGAGCCCTGCCGCGCCGCCGCCCACGTAAATGTACGGGCGTTTCGCTTCCGCAATCAACTCTACCGCTTTATCAATCAAGCTTTCCTTAACCTTGGGCAAAGGAATTTTTTCTACGACGGGTTGGGGTTCGTACTCGTATTTACCGATTTGTACGTCCTTAGGAATATCGACAAGTACAGGCCCCGGTCTGCCCGATTTTGCAATCGAGAACGCCTTGCGAATGGTATCCGCCAAGTCTTCAATTTTATTGACGAAGAAATTATGCTTGGTGATAGGCAATGTTACGCCCGTGATATCGATTTCTTGGAAACTGTCTTTCCCGATAAGCGAGCAAGGCACGTTCCCCGTAATCGCGACCATGGGAATACTATCTAGCATTGCCGTTGCGATACCCGTTACGAGGTTGGTCGCGCCCGGACCGCTCGTTGCGATACAAACGCCGACCTTACCCGTCGCGCGCGAATACCCGTCCGCCGCATGCGAAGCGCCTTGTTCGTGCGCCGTAAGAATATGATTGATTTCGTCTTTATATTCGTAAAGCGCGTCGTAGATATTGATAACTTGACCGCCAGGATAACCGAAAACGTCGGTAACCCCTTGTTCAATCAAGGTACGAATTAAAATTTGTGCACCGTTTAATTTCATATATGTTTTTACTCCTTGTTGTTGATGTTAGAATGAATTGCCGCAAAACACGCGGTTTCGTCTGTTTGCTTGGAATGTGGAGAAGCGAGCAGTTCAAGGCGCTGCGAGGGAGCGTACCGAATAGTACGTGACCGAGCAGCAACGCCGAAATGCGACGCATATACGCGTTCCGCTTATAGCATACGGTTGACTGCCGATACTAAAGCCCTCACCGACGACGTCATAATATCGCTGTGGATACCCGTACCCCAATAGGTGTTGCCGTCCGCTACAACACTCACGTAAGACGCCGCTAGCGCCGTAGATTTTTCTTCCAACGCGTGCTGTACGTACGTTTCTAAAACAAAATCCTTGCCGATGACTTGCTTGATTGCGCTTGATACGCAGTCGAGTCTACCGTTGCCGACAACGTCCGTTTGCACACTCTTGCCTTGGTATTCGACGATGATTTTGCCGCGTACCGTATCCGCGTCCACGTCCTCATACGTCGCGTTCACAATACGGAGCTTGTCACGAAGGTTCACGAAATCGTTCATAAAGATTTCATATACTTCTTGCGGCGAGAGTTCTTTGTGCGCGTGGTCGGAGATACTCTTGACGTGATAGCCGAACACTTCGCGCATCTTGGGCGGAAGGACCAAATTAAACTGCGTTTCGAGTATGTACCCGATACCCCCCTTCCCCGATTGGGAATTGATGCGGATAACGTCCGCTTCGTACACTCTACCAACGTCGGCAGGGTCGATGGGGAGATAGGGAACAGTCCACGTATCCGAGTTCTTTTCCACGCGGTATTTCATACCCTTTGCAATCGCGTCTTGGTGCGAACCGCTAAATGCCGCAAACACAAGCGAACCGCTGTACGGCTGGCGTTCGCTGACTTTCATTCTCGTCACTCGTTCGTACACCTTCGTAATAGCGGGCAAATCGGAGAAATCAAGCTTGGGATCGACGCCTTGCGAGAACATATTCAAAGCAAGGGTGATAATGTCTACGTTTCCCGTTCTTTCGCCGTTGCCAAAGAGGGTACCTTCGATTCTGTCGCCGCCTGCAAGCAAACCCATTTCACTGTCCGCTACCGCGCAACCGCGGTCGTTATGCGGGTGCAAGGAAATGATGACGTTTTCACGGTTCTTCAAATTCTTGCACATATATTCGACTTGGTTAGCGTACACGTGGGGCATTGAGTGGGAAACGGTGACGGGCAAGTTGATAATTGCCTTGTCGTTTTCCGTCGGTTGCCAAACGTCAAGCACCGCGTTGCAAATTTCCGCCGCGAATTCGGGTTCCGTGCCCGTAAAGCTTTCGGGGGAGTATTCAAAAGTAATCTTCCCTTCCGCTTTCTCGCGATACTGTTTGCAAAGCTTCGCGCCGAACACGGCGATGTCGATAATTTCTTTCTTTTCCCGTCTAAACACCTGTTGACGTTGGGCTACGGAGGTGGAGTTGTACAAATGCACGATTGCGTTCTTCGCACCTTTCAAGGCTTCGAAAGTTTTGGCGATGATGTGTTCGCGCGATTGCGTAAGCACTTGAATGGTCACGTCGTCGGGAATAAGATTTTCCTCGATAAGCTTACGGCAGAATTCGTATTCCGTCTCGCTCGCCGCGGGGAAACCTATTTCAATTTCCTTAAAACCGACGTAGCAAAGGAGTTTGAAAAACTCCAATTTTTCCTCCAAACTCATGGGAATAATGAGCGCCTGATTGCCGTCGCGCAAATCGACGCTACACCACACAGGCGGTTTTTCAATGGCGGATTTTTTCACCCAGTCCATCGTCACGCCTTGCGGCTCAAAATACTGTTTTACATACTTTTTACTATTTTTCATAATCCTGTCCTTTTCGGGCTAATAAAAAAGTCTCTCTCCGAAAAAGCGCACTGATTGCGCCTTTAAGAAAAGAGACGAAGATACTTCTCCGCGGTACCACTCTCATTGATGATTGTTCATCCGCTCGTTTTTCTCTATAACGGGAGAAACCCGTCCGAATCTAATAAGCGCGGCTGCGCCGTTCTCTCGGCGGCTCGGGGAGGAGCTATATTCCGAAAAGCTGTGTCGACTCGCACCTACCGCCGACTCTCTGTCAAGCAAACCTTACGGATTTTTTTCCCGTCGTAGCCATTTTTATGCTATTGCATTTATTCTACTACATTTCTAACCGCTTTGTCAACGGTTTTAACCTACTATTCCTTTATAAATAAAGGAAATATGTTACAATTTATATACCCAATTAAACGTATCGTCCACTTTACCCCATTGAATACCCGTCAAGATATCATAGAGCTTTTGCGTGACTTCGCCGATCTTACCGCCGCCAATCACGTATTCGTCGTCGCCATATGCAAGTTTGCCGATGGGAGATACGACCGCCGCCGTACCGCAGCCCCATGCTTCTTCCAACGCGCCGCTCTTCATCGCTTCTACGAGTTCGTCCACCGAAAGGAGTCTTTCGCTCACCTTATACCCAAGCGATTTAAGCACTTCGATACAGCTCTTTCTCGTAATACCAGGTAAAATCGAGCCGGTAAGCTCGGGGGTCACGATTTCGCCGTTAATCTTGAACATAACGTTCATTGCGCCCACTTCTTCAATGTACTTTCTCTCTACGCCGTCCAACCATAAAACTTGGGAGTAACCCTTTTTCGCAGCCCGTTCGCCCGCTCTCGTACTCGCCGCATAGTTGCCGCCGCACTTTGCATAACCCGTACCGCCGCGCACCGTTCTTACGTCCTCGCTTTCAATCATAATGCTAACGGGGTTGATACCCTCTTTATAGTAGCTTCCCGAAGGCGACGCGATAATCATAAACGTCGCGCGCTTTACAGCGTGTACGCCGAGCGCTTCATCGTCACCGAACATAAACGGACGAAGATATAAAGACGTACCAAACGACTTCGGCACCCACTTTTCTTCGAGTTTTACAAACGTCGTCAAAAGCTCGAGCATGTCCTGCTCGTCCATTTCAGGCAAACTCATACGCTCTGCCGAGCGGTTCATTCTCTTGATGTTTTCCATCGGGCGGAAAAGCTGTACGCCGCCGTCCGCACGGCGGTACGCTTTCAAGCCTTCAAAGATTTCCGCGCCGTAGTGAAGCACAGTCGAGGCAGGGTGCAACGAGATTCTGCCAAACGGCACGATTCGCGCGTCCTTCCAGCCTTCGCTTTCCGTCCAATCCACAATCAACATGTGGTCGGTGAATACTTTTCCAAACCCTAATTTATCTTCCGGCGGCATCGTGGAGGGAGTCGTCGTTTTCGTGATACTGATTTTCATAATCATTCCCCCTTTTGCAATTCGTTTTTCGAATGAAAGAAACTCCTTTCATTTATTTATATAATGATACTATGATAGCACACCGAAAAAATTAAGTCAACGTTTTTTCAAGCCGAAAAACGTATTTTTTATAAAAAATACCGCGTAAAAGAAAAAAGAACCCTCTGCAACAAGCAAAGAGTTCTCTTTTGAATTCTTAAGGATACTTATTCGTTTTCCGCAGCCGTTTCCGCGTTATCTGCTTTTCCCGCAGTATCGTCCGCCGTATACGCCACTTCTTCATCGTCCGTTTCAAAAAGCTCGGAAATGAATTCTTCGTTTTGGTCGTCGTAAATAGAAAGCATAGGCTTCACGTTTTTGCCTTTCTTTCTATCAAAGTAGTTTTTGGTGATACGCCAAACGAGTCCGCTCATGAATACCAAACCGATCAAGTTAGGCAGCGCCATCAAGCCGTTGAAAGTATCGGAAATCGCCCAAGCGAGTTCGCCGTCTATCACCGCCGACGCGATAACAAGCAAAACGTACGCTACTTTGAATACCGTCGTTGCGATTTTTCTACCCGTTTCGCCCGTTTTACGGAAAAGGAAATCCACCGATTTCTCTCCGTAATACGACCAAGCCAAAATCGTGGTAAATGCGAAAAGGGGAAGAATGGTTGAGTAAACGATTTTCCCGAAACTGCCAAAGAACTTTTGGAACGCACCCATCGAAACCGCGGTATCCGCCGCCGCGCCCGCGGAGTAGAGTACTTCCATCTTATCCCCGAAGGAAACGAGAATGACAAGCGCCGTCAACGTACAAATAATGAACGTATCAAAGAATACTTCGAAGATACCCCAAAGCCCTTGCTTTACAGGTTCGCGAGTGACGGACGCGCTGTGCGCGATAACGGAAGAACCGAGCCCCGCTTCGTTCGAGAATACGCCTCGCGCAAGACCTTTTTGAATGATTTGCGAGAACACGTATCCGCTAAAGCCTGCTACGGCTGTTTCAAAACCGAAAATATTTTTAAAAATCAACGAGAACGCCGTACCGACCATCGTCACGTTTGCAATGATAATAATCAATGCCATTACAATGAAAATCAAGGACATAAACGGCACGAGAATGGACGCCACTCTACCGATGCTCTTGATACCGCCAAGCACGATAAGCGCAAGTACGATAGAAACCACGATACCGACGATAAGCCCGATTGTTTTTTTATCACCCGAGGCCACTTCTTGGAAAGTGGACGAAATTTTATTCGTTTGCACGCCGCTCATACCGATTGCGGCAAAGGTACAAAATACCGCCGCCATAACGCCGAGAATTTTCCCGAACGTTTTCAAGAACGAGCCCGTTTTCCCCGTTTGGTTTCTGCCCAAACCCTGCGAAAGGTAGTATGCAGGTCCGCCCGAAAAATCGCCGTTCTTTTCCTTTTTACGGAAATACAAGCCGAGTACGTTTTCAGCATAGTTAGTAATCATACCGAAGAACGCGGAAATCCACATCCAAAATACCGCGCCGGGACCGCCTGTCATAATTGCGGACGTTACGCCGACAATGTTCCCCGTGCCAACCGTACCCGAAATCGCCGTTGCGAACGCTTCAAACTGCGAAATAGAATTTTCCTTTTTCGACAAACCCTTTTTCTTCTTGCCAATGCTCTTAACAGTCGGAATAATCGTTTCATTCCACGACGTACCGAACTTACGCACCTGCATCACACGCGTACGGATCGTAATTAGAAGCCCTACGCCAAGAATGAGAATAATCATCGGCCAACCCCAAACGACTTCGTTGACCTTGGAATTGATTTTCTCAATCCACGCTACAATCTTGTCCCACATAGTAAAAACCTCCACTGTCCTTTCGGACAAAAAAATTAAACGAATTTTCGGAGAAAAAACGGAGCGATTTTGTGCAAAATCACTCCGTAAACAGTCTATTGTTCTTCAAAAATGGCGATAGCAGGTATGCGTTGAATGCAAAAACACCGATTTTGAAAAGCGCGACTCTGTCCTTTTGCCTGAGAGATTGACAAGATTTTTCTTGCTTGCCCCTTCGGCACTCAATTCAATGAGTTTCTCCGGAGTGCTATCCGATTACAGTTCCCGATCTTTCGACCACCTGAGAGATTCACTCCTTCGGTTGAACGCCGCGCGTTCATCTTCTGCAACCTTCTTATAGCGTTTGCTTGTGTACAAGAATATCATAATTCTTTTTCGTTTGTCAAGGGAATTTTTATAGATTTTCACACTTTTTACACGTTTTTGTTGGCTTTTTTCTCGCGGGCGTGTTATAATGTAGTATATCGACTACTTATAATAAGGTAAACATGTTAAAAGCGTTGTTCAAAAAATTAACGGAAGCGACCGTTTCGGTCTTGCCGGTAACGGCAATCGTGCTTCTTTTGAATTTTATGCCGTTCGCGTCCGTTTCGTTTACGGGCACGGAAACGGCTGTTTTCGTATGCAGCGCGGCACTCCTTATTTTCGGCATGGCGCTTTTCAACCTCGGCGCGGACATCGCGATGACGCCAATGGGCGAACAAATCGGTTCGGGACTGTCTAAATCGGGCAAGTTCAAAACGTTGCTTTTGATTTGCTTTATGATGGGCGTGTTTATCACGATCGCCGAGCCCGATTTATCCGTACTCGCTTCGCAAGTTAAGGACGTCATCAACAGCACGGCGCTCACCGTTGCGATCGGTATGGGCGTAGGGATTTTCCTTGTGCTGTCCATCTTAAAAATCGTATTCCGTATTACCTTGGCGCAAATGCTGACTTTCTTCTATTTAATTTTGTTTGCGCTCGTAGGTTTGGGCTTGACCGTTTCCCCCGAAAGCTTTAGAAGCTTTCTTCCGCTCGCATTCGACTCGGGCGGCGTTACGACCGGTCCTATCACCGTACCCTTTATCATGGCGCTCGGCGTAGGGGTTAGCGCAACGCTTGGGGATAAGCGGGATAGAGAGAGTAGTTTCGGCTTTATCGCCCTTTGCTCTATCGGTCCGATTCTTGCGGTTATGCTGCTTGGCGTGTTCTCGACGGGAACGGTCGATTATGTTCTGCCCGATTACGGCATGGATTTAGGGCACGTCCCCACTACCATTTTGCATACGCTCAAAAACGTGGCGATTGCGCTTGGACCTATCGTTATTTTCTTCTTTATTTTGCAAGCGATATTTATGCGCTCGTCAAGGCGTAGGGTAAAGCAAATCGTCGTGGGTATTTTTTATACTTTCTTCGGTTTGGTTATTTTCCTTTCCGCTGTGGAAATCGGTTTCATGCCTATCGGTTTTAAGATGGGCGCGCAGCTTTCCACAGTCAACCGTTGGCTTATGGTCGGTATTGCGTTTGTGCTCGGTTTTGCCGTCGTACTCGCCGAGCCTGCCATTCACGTACTCAAAAAGCAAGTGGAGACGGTCACGGGCGGCGCGATTTCCAAACGCTCAATGCTCATTGCCCTTTCCGTCGGCGTGGGTTTGTCTATCGCCCTTTCCGTCCTTCGCGTTATCTACGGATTTAGCGTGCTTTACTATCTCATTCCCGGCTATATTCTTTCTTTGGGGCTTTCCTTCTTCGTACCCAAGATTTATACGGCAATCGCATTCGACTCGGGCGGGGTAGCAAGCGGTCCGCTTACCTCTACGTTCATCTTACCTTTCATTGTAGGCGTATGCTCAGCAATGAGCGGTCCTGCGAGCGTACTCACCGACGCGTTTGGGCTTGTGGCGATGGTCGCAATGACTCCGCTTATCACCATTCAAACGCTCGGCTTTAAAGCGGTTGTCACCAAACACGTCAAAGAAAAGATCGCCATGAAGCGGATTCTCGACGCGGACGACGAACAAATCATAAAATTTATGTAAAACAAGGGGGCAGGTATGGATTTAACCAAAATAAAAAGAACGAAAAAAGCCGCTCCCAATCCCGCGGAATCAGTAAGAAAACTGAAAGTTCTCGTGACGGTCGTCAACCGTAGCAAGACGGAATTTTTTATAGATTTTCTTTCGGGATTTGAAGTGAATTTCCAAAGCGCAGTGTTAGCGCAAGGTACGGCGCGAAGCGAAACGCTTTATATGCTTGGTTTGGAAGACTCGGATAAAAGCGTGATTTTCAGCGTGATCCGCGAAGACCGCGCGCAAGAAATTTTGCAAGGCTTGGAAGATAAATTCACAAGCATTAAAAACGGGAAAGGGATCGCCTTTACTATCCCCGTTTCGAGCGTGATCGGCGTGGCAATCTATCGCTTTTTGAGCAACCACACCTCCGCGCAATCCCCTAAAACAAAGGAGTGAGACTATGCAATATACGCACGAAGCTATTTTTTGTATTGTAAACAGCGGTTACAGCGAAGCCGTTATGGACGCGGCAAAAAAACTCGGCGCGCGCGGCGGCACGGTTATTAACGCGCGCGGCACGGCGAGCAAGGAAGCGGAAACTTTCTTCCGTATCACCGTATCCCCTGAAAAGGAGATCGTAATGATTCTTGTTCCTAAAAAAATTAAGGACGACGTTTTGCACGCCCTTTATCAAGAAGTCGGTTTGGACACGGCAGGGCAAGGCATCGCTTTCTCCGTCCCTGTAGACAGTGTTGTCGGGCTGACTAACGCCTCTCCCTCCAAAAACTAATCGTATTGTGTTCAACGCGGACACGCCCACATCATTTTAATAAGGAGTTAACTATGAAAAAATTTTTGCGTTCCTTTTGCGCCGCTTTAATTGCGGCGACCGCACTTTTTGCAATCGGCTGCGGTAAGAATAAAAACGATTCGGACAATTCCAGTTCCCAAAAAATCGATTACACGGCAGAAGTACTCGTGATCGACGAAACGGATTGCTTTGCGCCTTGCTTTGTAAGAGATTTTATTTTCGGCAACGAGCATTCGAGCGAATATTTCAAGGAACTTAATAAAGCGGCGTATGATTTAAGTAAGATACTCATTATTTCGAAAGACGGCGAGGTATGGACGGACGTAGACGTTTTGTACGACCTTTTGCCCGAAGGAGAATACGAGTTGAACGTGAAAACGCAAAGCGAGCTTTTCGTCGCAGCGCCTAACGAAGACGGCGTAATGGTAAACGTGCCTTATAATCGAGATTTCACAATTACCGTAAACGTTTCAGTAAACGGCGAAAGTAAGTATTAAATTAAAGTAAAATTAGCATAGAACAGCCCCAAGCAACTTTTGCTTGGGGCTGTTATTCTTGATTTTTACAATCAATCTTCTTTCTTTTTCAAAAGCAACGCCGTGCCGACCGCCGTCATCATAGCAATTGCGCCGACCGTAGCAATACCGCCACAGCCGCCCTTGCCTTTGCTCTCTTTTTCAGGCTCGCTTGTGGGCTCGCTCGTTTCAGGAATTTCACTATCTTCAGGTTTTTCCGATACCTCGGGAATTTCGCTGTCTTCAGGTTTTTCCGATACTTCGGGAATTTCGCTGTCTTCAGGTTTTTCCGATACTTCGGGAATTTCGCTGTCTTCAGGTTTTTCCGATACTTCGGGAACTTCGCTGTCTTCAGGCTTTTCCGATACTTCGGGAATTTCGCTGTCTTCGGGTTTTTCCGATACTTCGGGAACTTCGCTGTCTTCAGGCTTTTCCGATACTTCGGGAGTTTCGCTCGTTGCAGGAGGAAGATCTTCTATCTTCGTATAAACGGCTTTTACCGTAATATTCCCCGTCGTCAACGTGTATTCTTCCCACTTGCCTACATATCCGCTCTTTTCGGGCACTTCCGGCTCTACGATTTCTTTATCTTCCACAGTATACTTTACTTCGGCAACCTTTTTACCGTTTGCGCGGAAAATGATTCTATACTCAATCAAAGACTTTTCATACTTAGAAACAAGCTGCAAATTTTCCGTGATTATATCGTTCTCAAAATCCCATTCCTGATCCCCATTATACCAACCGATAAAGGTATAGGAATACCCGTTTTCGTATTCTTTTGTCGGGTCTTGCGGGCGATGAATCTTCGAGCCTATCGGATATTCCAAAACATTCTCGCCGTCGAAAGTCACGGTGTATTTGCTAGCCATCGTTTCTTCATCAATGACCGTATCTTCAGGATCGCCCGTTTCACTCACGTAAAAAGTAACCACTTTTTGGCTGCGATTTTCCGAACGGTCGATCGCATAGAGGGTAAGCGTATGTGTACCTTCCACCAATCTACCGCGATTATCGAGCGCGCCTTCCGACCAAGTATAGCCCGTCGTAACCTCGCCCGAATTGTCTATTGCCGTAAATTCTACAATGGGTTTCGTGCCAATCGTTGCGTACACGGTGTCCACGTTTATATTAATTACGGGGAATTCTCTATCCACTTCTTCGACTACGATCGAAAGCGTTTTCTCCGCAACGTTTCCGTAATAGTCTTGTGCGCGAAGCGTAAGCTCGTGCGTGCCTTTTTTCAACGATCCGTCCGCTTGTACAACGGTCGGGTCCGCCCAAATGTATTCCACCTCTACGCTACGCGCTTCTTGCTCATCGTACGCCGTCGCGTTCAAGTCAAATTTTGTACCTTCGTTGGTGTAGACCGTATCCGAACCGCCATACGAAAGAGTGGGAGCAACTCCGTCGTTTGCCTTTAATGTATAACCTATGCTATCGATGTAGAAAGGAATTTGCACGTTGCTTCTTACGCTGAATTCAAATTTGCCTAAGTTCCCGTCGATAGCAAGGGCGTTGAATAATTCATTGCTGTTTTCCACCACAACTTCTGTCCATTCTCCCGACGGCGTCGGGTTCTCACCCGGTTGATAAATCCAACTGTTGTCGACGTGCGGGTTCACAATTCGCGCCTGCGGACGGTTGCCCGTGTTTCCCGCGTTGGCTTCTATAAACACGCGGAACTGCAAATTTTCCACCAAACAAACGGGAACTTCTTGTTTCGTAAAATCTAAAAGAACACCGCTGCTCGTTCCCGTTTCGAGCGGAACAACTTTCAACACCGCATTCTCGTATCCCGCGGGAATCCCTGCCGCAGTAGCTTCTTCCGCCGTATACGTTACTATTTCCGACGATCCGTAGCACGTATATTCCCCGTCCTTCGGCGCAGCGGAGTACGCACAGGGAAATTCTTCGATAATATTCGCGTTTGCGCTACCCGTGTATGCATTCATTCCCGAAAAACCGAAAACGCTCGCGCTGCAAATTGCCAACGTGCTTGCCGCAAAAACCGTTTGAATAATCCGCTTTTTCATTACGCGTCCACCTCCTCGATCATGATTTCACGAATGGCGTCGATTTCCTCTTGCGTGATACCGATATCCAGCATAAATTTCTCGGTGTTTTCCGCCATAGTACCCGTTCCGTATTCCTTAATATAATTATACAACTTGGTAAAGTTTTCGCCAACCAGCTTCGTGGGGCTTCCACCGTCAGTATTCCCCATTTTCGACATAAAGGAAAGCTCGTAATCCATAAACAAATCCATTTCCCCCACGCCGCAAAGCGCGTTAATTAAGAAACAAATCGTACCTGTTCTATCCCGCCCGAGCGAGCAATGCACGTAAATCGGATAATTGTCGGGGTTTGCAAAGGTACGAATTTCTTGAAGCAATGCTTCACGGTAAGTACCCTTCCAATGCGCTTTATCGGTGGTATTTGTCGAATCAATACCGTCTCTGCCGATGTAAAACGGTCCGCTTACGTTGACAAAGTTTACGCTATCGCCCAAGGGAGATTTCGCCACTTCACCGCGCATATCAAGATCCGTTTTGATGCCGTATTCGTAGAGCATTTTTTGTTTTCCCGCTTCCGTTGCGTCCTCGATTTTTGCACCGCGGTAAACCATGCCCTGTTTGATGCGTTTCGTACCGTTTTCGACGTAATACCCACCGATATCACGCGTATTCGTCATGCCCTCTATTGAAATCGTCCGTGTCATCGCTTTCGTGCGGAAGCTGAAAATACAGGACTTGACCAACTTTTCCGGATATTTCGCCGTGATTTGGTAATAGTAGCTCGTTCCGCTAAAAAGGTCTTCTACCGTCAACGAATTCGTAAACGTCATATACGTGTCCGCATTTGACATATCTTTCGACTTAGAAATGGACACGTTATAATAAAGCGCACCTTCTTCCGCCGTCCAGTTAAGCGTAACGGGCTTTGGCGCAAACTGATCTAAACTGTCGTAATAATCTTGCGTCACGTACTTTTCATAATTGCTTACAACTTCTAAAATGTTTCCGCCTAACAATGCGACTTCCACTTGATTCGTTTCCCCTTTAATCGTCGGCGCATACGGAGTTTGCTCAGTCGTAGATTCTGCTGAAATGGGTTTACTTTCTACGTTTTTAGACGCAATACCACCTACCAACGGAAGTGCGCCTGCGAGCAAACAGGATATGATTTGAATTTTTTTCTTCATCTTTTCACCCCTTATTACATTATTTTTACTTTATTAAATGATAACATACAAATCGACAAAAATCAATGGCATTTTTTACGCTGTTTTCCTCAATAGTTAAGAAAAATATTTTCTTAATGGGCAACTCGTCCCAACCTCAACCAAGTAATTCCATTCCTATACGGACGGGCACCCTCGGAAAGATTCGGGCTTTGCCCTCGCGCGAACTGTGAGTTCTCACCAATTCAACGGGATACAAAAAACACCTCATGAAAGAGGTGTTTTGGTGTACCCGCTGAGGTTCGAACTCAGACTCGACGGCGTCGGAGGCCGTAATGTTATCCAATTACACTACGAGTACGTTTTTCTTTTTAATTGTCATTAACATTTTACTATTTTTTGCTTTCTTTTTGCAAGCGTTTATGGTATACTATTTTTAAATTATAGAATTTTTTTGCAAGGAAAAGGAGTTTGTTATGTCGAAAACGGTCGTGATCGGTATGAGCGGCGGTGTGGATAGTTCCGTCGCGGCGTTGCTTTTAAAAGAGCAAGGTTATAACGTTATCGGTCTTTTTATGCTCAACTGGGAGGAAACGGACGAAAACGGTTGTTGCACCGCTGAAGACGACTACGCGGACGTGCGCCGTGTATGCGGCGTCCTCGACATACCTTACTACACCGTAAACTTTGCCAAAGAATACATGGACCGCGTTTTTTCTTATTTCCTGACCGAATATAAAGCGGGAAGAACGCCCAATCCCGACGTTTTATGCAATCGAGAAATTAAGTTCGGCCCTTTTTTGGAAGAAGCAAAAAAGCTTGGTGCAGATTATATCGCGACGGGACACTACTGCAAAATCTCCCACGAAAACGGCGTACATCTTTTGCAAAAAGCAAAGGACCAAAACAAGGATCAAACGTATTTCCTCAATCAGCTTTCTCAAAAACAACTCTCCGACGTCCTTTTCCCCTTACAGGATATGGAAAAACCCCAAATTCGCGAAATTGCCCTGAAAAACGGCTTGGCAACCGCCAAGAAAAAGGACAGCACGGGAATTTGTTTTATCGGGGAAAGAAACTTTAGAAAGTTCTTAAGTACGTACCTGCCTGCCCAAAATGGGAAAATTCTCGATCTTTCGGGCAAGGAAGTGGGTATGCACGAGGGCTTGATGTACTACACGCTCGGTCAGCGCAAGGGCTTGTACCTTGGCGGTGTAAAGGGCGAGGCGGAGGGCGGAAGATGGTTCGTTGTCAAAAAGGATTTAATTAACAATATCCTCTACGTTTCCCACGGCGATGAAGAACCCCTTTATTCCACCTCTTGCGAAGTGACGGGCTTTAACTGGATTCCGCAACAGCCCGTAAAAAAGGAATTTGAATGTATGGCAAAATTCCGTTACCGTCAACCCGATCAAAAGGTGTTCGTAAGCGTGAAAAACGACGGCGGGCTGCATATTGAGTTTGCGGAAAAACAACGCGCGGTCACCGAAGGACAGTACGCCGTATTATACGACGGAATCAACTGCCTTGGCGGCGGCGTAATTGAGCGCACGGACGGCGCTTGGACTCCTAATAAATAAAACGAAGTATAAAAAGGACTTGCAAAATTTTGCAAGTCCTTTTTGCTACGTACTTTTATTCCCAAATTTCACGGGTAATCGCTAAAATCTCGTCGGGGCTTTGAGCTTGGAAAAGTCTATCTTTAAACGCCGCCGCGCCGCGCGTGCCCTTTACGTAAAACGCCGCCATCTTCCGCATAAACACCGTGGTGAAGCGTTCGTCGCATACCTGCCTCGTCCATTCCATTTGTTTTTCAAACATTTCCCTGCGGCTTTCCGTCGGAATACTTGTCAAAGCACAAAAAATTTGTGGATCAAATAACGCCGCCCGCGCGACCATTACCCCGTCTGCGCCTGTTTCATTTATTAATCTTTCCGCTTCTACATTCGAGAACACACCGCCGTTGGCAATCACGGGAATTTTGACCGCGTTTTTCGCTTTTGCGATTTCGGAAAAATTCACTTCCCCCGCATAAATTTTCTCTTTTGTCCTGCCGTGTACCGTAATCAAGCTTGCGCCCGCGCCTTCCATGCGCTTGGCAAATTCTTCCGTCACAAGCGACCTATCATTGATACCAATACGGAATTTTACGGTGATGATTTTACCGCTTTTTACGCATTCTACCACAATTTTTTCCGCGAGTTTGGGGTTTTCTAAAAGGGCGCTGCCCTCTCCGTTTTTATAGATTTTCGGTACTGGACAGCCCATATTAATATCGACAATCGGAAATGCCGCAAGCGCTTCGTTTTCACAAGCCATGCGCATAATTTCAGGCTCGTTCCCAAAAATTTGCGCCGCGCAAAGTCCTTCGTGTCCGTCCGTATATAAAAGCTCTTTGGCGTTTTCGCTGCCGTATTTCAGACCTTTCGCGCTCACCATTTCCGTATAGCAAAGCCCTGCGCCGTAGCCCTTGCAAAGTCTGCGGAAAGCATAGTTGGTATATCCTGCCAACGGTGCGAGAAATACGTTGTTATTCAGTTGTACATTTCCCACACGAATCGGCGTTAAACGCATACCTGCCCCCTTCGTTTTATTGTAATTGTTCTTTTGCGCGGACGTAATAAATATCCCATTCTTCAGCGGAAAGCTCGGTCACAACCTTCCCGTCGTCAAGCGCAAGTTTTTCCGCTACCGTAAAGCGTTTTGCAAAACGTTCTGCACTCTCTTTGAGCGCTTTTTCGCAGTCGCAACCCGCCTTTCTGCCTACATTGACAACCGCAAATAATACGTCCCCGAGTTCCTTTTCCGCTTCAACTTTTTTCCCTGCTGTATGCGCCGTAAAAAACTCATTGAGTTCGTCTTGAATACGCTTTGCCGCGTCTTCCACGCTCGCAAAATCCATACCCGCTTTTGCCGCGCGTTTTCCAATCTTTTGCGCACGCATCGCCGCAGGAAAGCACTTGGGCACGTCGTTTACCGAGTCTGCATAAGTAATTTGATGTTTTTCGGTCATTTTATTTTTATCCCAAACGGAAAGCGCGCTTTCCCCGTCCGTCGCTTTGTCCGCGCCGAAAACGTGCGTATGTCGGGTGATAAGCTTGGTGCAAATCCCACTAATTACGTCGTTAAGATCGAACGCGCCCTGTTCTTCTTTCAAAACCGCGTGGAACACCGCTTGCATCAAAATATCCCCAGCTTCCTCGAGAATTTTTTCGTTATCGTCGCAATCAATCGCGTCCACAAGCTCGTACGATTCTTCCACCGCCGACATTTTAATACTGTCGTTCGTTTGCACTCGATCCCAAGGACAACCTTTCGGCGCACGCAAACGTACGATAATTTCTTTCAAATCCTCTACTCCGAAACGGGTTTTTTCGAGTAATTTTATTTCTTCGAGCGCAACTGCCGAAGTATAATCGTACTCCTTTTGTCTGTCAAGCTCCCAAAGACTGATTTTTTTGCGCTTACCGCCGCAAAGATAATAAACTTTTAAGTCCTCGCCAAACCGATTCCCCAATGCAAGCTTCACGTCCGACGCAAGAACCCGATCGTCCAAATCATACACGATAAGGGGTAAAGCAACGTCTCCGCCCGTCAATTTTTGTGTAAGCTCATACGCGGAAACGGCGTTATAAGAACAACCCTTAAACCCCGCCGCGCGCACAAGCGCCGTCGTTTTGGATACCCCGTCAATGATTTCCACTCTATTACGCAAGCGTTTCAAAAGCACTTTTACGGACGTATCTTCCGTTGCCGCGCCGTCCACAAGGTACACGGCGTCCTCTCCCTGCTCCGTTACTGCCGTCGCGAGTTTCTTTGCAAGCGCGTTAAAGTTCGTACTCGTCTCGTACACGGTATCGAGCGTCACGTGCGGAACACCTAACTGAAGCACCGTTTCATACGAACGGGTATGCGCCGTCCGCACCACGATTTTCCGATTTTCTTTCGCCGCATCTACAATCACTTGTTCGCCGCGCTTTGTCAAATCTCCCTTTTCCACGCCGAGCCCGATTATCGTAATCATTCTTTATTACTCCTTTTTTCTCTTGCTTACTAATAGATTATATAATAAATCGAGCAAAAAAGCAATCAAATAACACACGTTTGTCGCATACGCCATACCGTAAACGGATACACTCGAGTCTCGCAGCCACCACGAATAAAGCGCCGTTTTGACCGTTACGGCTATCAGCATAGAGAGTGCGGCGCATTGCGGTTTCCCTTGCGCCGTCAAGCATGCCGAAAGGGTTTGCACCAACGAAAGCAGCAGCGCACTGACCGAAAAAATTTGAATGAGTTTGACGAGCGTTGTCAGTTCTTCCCCGTTTAAGGAACGAAAAATAATCCGCGCGACAGGCTCGGCAAAAAAGTAAAGTCCTACCGCCGAGGGTAGCGCAACCGCAACCGTCACCAACAGCGAAAAATAAATCCTTTTACGAATACTTTTTCCTGCGCGTTTCCCCACCGCTTTAGCGCTAACCGTAGCAACGGCGGGCACACTCGCCGCCGCAATCCCGTAGCAAATGGAAACGGGCAAATTAATTACGGTGACCGCCCCGCCCGAAAACAACCCAAACAGCGCAACAGGGTCGCTTGCGTAAGCACTTAAAAACCGCGGCACAAGTACACTATCCAAAAGCCCCGAAAGGGGGATTAAAATCGAACTGAACGTGACGGGTATACTCAGCCGCAAAATTGATTTCATCGCGACCCTGCCCCCATCGTTTATCTTTTTTATTCCCGTTTTGGCTCGCTTATAAAAAACGAGCATTAACAAAAGCGCGACAAGCTCGGAAACGGATACGGCAAGGAGCAAAAAGGAAACCGCTTTGGCTACGTTGTCGCGAAATAGATAGGCAAATAACAATCCTACCCCCACTTTCACCGCTTGCTCGGTAATTTCGGAAAGGGCGGTGGGGTGCATTTTATTTCTACCTTGAAACCAACCCCGAAAAACGGAGATTGCCGAGACAAGCAAAACGGACGGCGCGAGCGTGAAATATCCCGCTGTAATCTCTCTCGCCCCTTGCGCGCGCGCTAAAAAAGGCGCGATTATGCACATCAATATGCTGCCGCAAAGCCCGATAATCAAAAAGAGCTTCATCGCCGTTTTGAAAAGCGGTCTATCAGACTCCCCCTTGCCGAGTCTTTCCGCGGTCAGTTTGGAAATGGACGCAGGAATCCCCGTGGCGGAAACGGTCAAAAGCAAGCAATACACGGGGTAGACCATTTGATAAAGCCCTATCCCGTGACTTCCTATTACGTTGGTTAATGGAATGCGGTACAGCGCGCCCAAGATTTTCGCGATAAATCCCCCGACTGCAATCCACGCCGCACCTTTTAAAAACGCACCTTTGCCTTGTTTCTTTGCTTTTTCCATACGTCACCCCCATGCCTTATTATGGGGATAAACAGAATGAAAAATACAAAAATCAGGGCTGTCGCCTTTCGGCGACAGCCCCTTTTTACTCAAAACTTATGCAGTTG
>JAFTQI010000001.1 GCA_017462825.1 Clostridia bacterium
GGGCGAAGAACTTGGCAAAGCGGAGCTTAAAGAAGTACGCGGCTTTGACGGAATTAAAACGGCAAGCTACACGCTGGGCGGTAAAGAAATCAAAGTGGCAGTCGCGCATGGTATGAAGAACGCAAAAGTGTTACTTGACGAAATTCGAAACGGTAAGAGCGAATATCATTTCATCGAAATCATGGGTTGCCCCGGCGGTTGTATCGCAGGCGGCGGTCAGCCGTTCGTAAAGCCTTGCTTCTTGCCAAACGAAGCTAGCGATATTTTGGATACGTTCAAAGCAAAACGTGCGGCTGCACTTTATCAAGAAGACGAATCCAAACCCTTGCGTGCTTCGCATAAGAATCCGCAAATTATTGCGCTCTACGAGCAGTATTTGGGCGAACCGAACTCTCATAAAGCACACGAATTATTGCATACGACCTATGCGGCGAAAGAAAGATTTAAGGACTAAAAAAGCACACATACCTGCCCTTTTGACAAGGGCAGGTATGCGTTGAAATAAAATTACATAGGAGAAGAAAACGAATGAATAACTTAAAAGAAATGAAGAAGAAAGAGCTCTTTCTTGCTATCTTTGCCGGCGCAATCGCGCTCTTCAGTTTTTTGGCATTTACTTTTCACGCGTTCAGAATGACGGAAGATACGGAGCTTGCATTGTCTTTAGCAGGCTACGGCTCTTTAGGCAGTTACGCGAACACAAATCCTTTTGGTTTAATCGAACACTTGGGCGATTGGACGGGCGTTTATAAAACGTATGCTATTTTCGACCTTTTAGCACTCGGCGTGTCCTTGGCTTGCATCGCTTTCTTTGTTTTTGCGCTTTTAAAGCAAAATGCGGAAGAACGTTTAGAAACGTTCAAAAAGATTATTGCGGCAACTATCGTAATTTCCCTATTTATGTTAGTACAAGGAATTCATTTAAACGCAAAAACGAACGATGATTTTTGGCTTGGCGTTGAAATGGGCGGCACTGACCCCGATCAGTTAAAAGCTATGGGCGATTTCGGCTTTGAAACCGAAGCTTATTGGCCGCTTATCCTTACGGTTGCGCTTACCGTCGGCTACGAATTGGTTTTGAAAAAGATGCCCGAAGATGGCACCGTGGCGGTTGCTCCCGTTGAAACCGTAAACACCGCGCAAGAAATTGCCCCCATAGAAACCGCTTCCACCGAAGCCCCCGTAGAAGAAACGGCAACGGAAGAAGTTGCGGTTGAGCATTCAAACTCCCAAGAAGAATAATTTAAAGATAAAAAAAGGACTGCAAGGGCAGTCCTTTTTTTATCTTTTTACACTTTTCAAAAACGCTTTAATTTCCTTTTGCGTTGCCTTACGTAATACTTGCTTTACCGCACTTGGATCATACGGCGCAGTTTCATCGTTAAAGCGTCTTACGCTGTCTACGTACACCACTTGCTCGGTATTATGTCTACCCATTCGCACCCATACGTAGTCGCCTGCGCAAACGCTGGTACTCGGGTCTAAATACCAGTAATTACAACCCTTATATCCCTGCGGGCTAACACCCACAAATAGGTATTTCCCCATACCGTGTCCGCGTTGAGCATAATATTTATCGAATTCCTCGCGCAGTTTTACGCTAAAAGTTTCAATCTCTTTTCTATGAAACAAGAAAGAATGTACGCCGCCTAAAAAGCCCTTTCCGTTCGAGCTTTTTAATAATAGCCGCACAAGCATGACACAATCCTTTTCACGCCGCTCCGCTCTCTCCACCGTTCTACCGTTATCAGTATAGGGATATAAATCTACGGCAATGCCTTCCTTTTCAAAAGAAAGATTACACTCTTTTCCGTACGCGCCCGCTAATAATCGGCGCATCGCAAACAACCATTCTTCCATTCCCTCAAAGGTTATATCCGAACAAGCGCGTTTATAAGAAAGATACTCGTTTGCAATCTCAATTTCCGCATTTATGAAATTCTTATTTCCGTTTTCAGGCAACACCTGAAAGGAAAACTTTGTCCCTTGTAAATCAATCGACGGCATAATATTACTCTACAATATCTAAAATCAACGGCTCGGCTTTCGGGGGATTCTCCTCAATCCGCGTTGCGTCCAGTAAGCGCGCTTCCGCCGCGGCAAAGCCGCTTTCTTTTTCCGAATATAAGATAGCGACTCTATCTCCAACCTTCACGAAATCACCCGTTTTCGCGCAAAGATAAATACCTGCCGCAGGGTCAATTACGTCTTCTTTCGTGTTTCTTCCCGCGCCAAGAAGCAAGCTTGCCACGCCGTAGCTTTCCGTGTCCACACTCGTGATGTAGCCTTCCTTTTTCGCTGTGACGACGTGTTCGTACTTCGCTTTCGGGAATTTTTCGGGATGCAAAATCCATTCTTTCTCCCCGCCTTGCGCTTCGACCATATCCGCAAACGTTTTCAGTGCCGTGCCGTTTTCAATCGCGTCTTTAGCAAGCGTTTCGCATTCCGCGTACGTGCCCTTTTCCGCCAAATTCAAAATATGCGCGGCAAGGGCGATACAAAGCTCTGTCAAATCTTTCGGACCGTTACCATTCAGCGTATCAATCGCTTCGATAACCTCCAAAGAATTTCCGATTGCATAGCCCAAGGGTCTATCCATGTCCGTGATGAGCGCGCGCATACGCTTTCCCGCGCGTTTGCCGATTTGTACCATCCATTCCGCGAGTTCGCGGCTCTTTTCGGGCGTTTTCATAAACGAACCGCTGCCCGTTTTTACGTCTAAGACAATACAGTCGTCATCCGCTGCGAGTTTCTTGCCCATAATGCTCGATACAATCAAAGGCAGACTATCGACCGTTGCCGTAACGTCGCGCAGTGCATACAAAAGTTTATCCGCAGGAGCAAGCGAAGCGGTTTGTCCGACAATCGCAATTCCGACGCGATTGACAATTTTCTTAAACTCGTCTACGGGAATATCGGTGTTAAATCCAGAGATTGCTTCCAACTTATCAATCGTGCCGCCCGTGTGCCCGAGTCCGCGACCGCTCATTTTTGCGACCTTTACGCCCAAGCTTGCCACAATAGGCGCAACGACCAAGCTCGTTTTATCCCCAACGCCGCCCGTAGAATGTTTGTCCACACGCAAGCCGTTGATTTCCGAAAAGTCCAAGCGAGCACCCGAATCACGCACAGCAAAGGTAAGCGCCGTCGTTTCTTCCAAGTTCATACCGCGGAAATAAATCGCCATACAAAGCGCGGCAACCTGATAATCGGGAATATTCCCCTGCACGTAATTTTCAATAAACCATTGAATTTCTGCTTCACTCAAAGGATTGCCGTCGCGCTTTTTTTGTATGATATCATACATTCTCATATTTTTTGCTTACTCCAAATCGTTTTTCCCAAAAGATAAAGGCAACAGTTCTTCCAACGTACGAACTTGTATATTGTCTAGGTTTCCCATAACGATACGGAAATCCTTATCGCAAAACTCCGCCATAACCTGTCTGCAAATCCCGCAAGGCGCACAAAAATCCGCAATAGACTCGTACCTGCCCCCCACGATTGCGATGGAAACAAACTCTTGTTCTCCTTCGCTTACCGCTTTAAAAAATGCCGTTCTTTCCGCGCAGTTCGTAGGCGTATACGCCGCGTTTTCTACGTTGCAACCCGTATACACTTTGCCGCTTTTGCCCAAAAGCGCCGCCCCTACTTTATAGCCCGAATAAGGCGCGTAGGACATTTTTCTTGCTTCGATAGCTTGCTCCATCAACGCGCGATCCGTCATTTTACAATCTCCTTATAAAAACTTGTGCCGTAAATCACGCTTGCGTCCAAGCCAAACCATTCCAAAACGGTCGAGCCGATGTCCGCAAAGCTTTTTCGCGTGCCGAGGTTTACGCCTTCTTTCACCGTTGCACCGTACGCAATCATCGGCGTATATTCGCGCGAATGATCGGTCGACGGCGTGGACGGGTCGCAACCGTGATCCGCCGTAATAATGAGCAAATCCTCTGCTTTAAGCAAGGGTAAAAGTTCGCCCAAACGCTTATCAAAAGCCGTCAAAGCGCGCGCATAGCCCGCCACGTCGTTTCTATGCCCGTACACCATATCAAAATCAACGAGATTGACAAAACACAAACCGTTAAAATCACGTTTGGCAATCGTCAAAGTCTTGTCCATACCGTCTTCGTTGCCTGAAGTGGGATAACTTTCGGTGAAACCTTGTCCTGCGAAAATGTCGTAAATTTTGCCGACCGAGATGCTGTCTAACCCTGCCTCTTTTATAATATCGGGCATGGTTTTACTCGGTGGAGTCAATGAATAATCGTGACGGCGCGGCGTACGCTTGAACGGATATTCGCCGTTAAAGGGGCGCGCAATCACACGACCTACGCCGTGTTTGCCTTGCAATAATTTTCTTGCGATTTCGCAATAACGGTATAATTCTTCCACGGGCACAATATCTTCGTGCGCCGCAATTTGGAACACACTGTCCGCCGACGTATAAACAATCAGTTTGCCCGTCTGAAGATGTTCTTCGCCGTAGTCTTTAATAACTTCCGTACCCGAATAGGGTTTATTGCAAAGCGTCCCCCTGCCCGTCGCCTTTTCAAACGCCGAAATGACCTCTTGAGGAAAGCCGTCGGGGTAAGTGGGAAGCGGCTCGGGGGAATAAATCCCTGCAATTTCCCAATGCCCGATCGTCGTGTCCTTGCCCTTAGACGCTTCCGTCATTCGGGCATAGCAGGTACGCGACGAATTTATTTTTTCCTCGATACCGTCTATGCTAAAAAGCCCCATCTTTGTAAGGTTGGGGCAATCAAATTCCGCATGGTTACGAATAGCGGCAAGGGTGTTGCTGCCTTCGTCGTTCCAGTTGGCAGCGTCGGGCATTTCACCAATCCCCACGCTGTCCAAAACAATCAAAAATACTCTTTTTGCCATAATTTCCTTTTAATTTTACGCCAAAGCTAAAGCAATTTCCATCATTTTCGTGAAAGAATTTTGTCTTTCTTCCGCCGTTGTGTTTTCTTCAGGATAAAGGAAAGAATCGCTTACCGTACAAATGCAAAGCGCTTTCTTACCCGCTCTCGCCGCGTTGCAGTAAAGCGCCGCGGATTCCATTTCCACACCGAGCACTCCCATTTTCGACCATTGCATACCCGAGTTCGCGTCGTCATAGAACATATCCGAAGACAGTATGTTCCCCACTCGGTAATTTACACCCGCTTTTTGACATTCTTCCACTGCACGGCGAACCAAGTCAAAGTCCGCAATCGGGCAAAACGTGCCGGGTAAATTGTACTGCGAAGCATAGTTTCCGTTCGTACATGCCCCCATCGCAACCACGATATCGCGCACGTGCAAATCGGGAGAGAAAGAACCGCAAGAGCCCACGCGAATAATCGCGTCTACGTCGTAGAAATTGAAAAGCTCGTACGAATAAATACCGATAGAAGGTTGCCCCATACCCGAAGCCATAACGGAAACGCGTTTGCCTTTGTAATAACCTGTGTAGCCTTGAACGCCGCGCACGTCGTTGACAAGCACAGCATTCTCCAAATAATTTTTCGCAATATATGCCGCGCGTTTCGGATCGCCCGGCATTAAAACCGTCTTCGCAAAATCGCCGAGTTTTGCGGAAATATGCGGTGTAGGAACTCCCATAATTTTTATCTCCTTTTGTCTATTTTCGATTAATAACCTTTGCCTTCAACACCTTGAACAGCTTTGACTACGCGGCTCGTACCGAGTCTAGAAGCGCCCGCGTCCAAAAACGCTTGCGCGTCTTCCAAGCCCGAAATACCGCCCGCCGCTTTTACAAGCACTTCTTTCCCAACGTTGGCGCGCATTAAGCGTACGTCTTCAAGGGTTGCGCCTGCTTTCGAAAAGCCCGTAGACGTCTTGATATAGTCCGCGCCCGCTTCCGTAACAAGCTTGCACATACGGACCTTTTCGTCTTCCGTCAAAAGACACGTTTCAATAATAACTTTCAAAATCTTTTCGCCACAAGCTTTTTTAATTTGAGCAATTTCATCACGTACCTGCCCATCGCATTCCGCTTTCAAAAGCCCGATATTGATAACCATATCGATTTCGTCCGCGCCGTTTGCGAGCGCGTCTTTCGTTTCAAAAACCTTGACCGCCGTCGTGTTATAACCGTTGGGAAAACCGATTACCGTACAAATTTTCAGCTTATTCCCCACGTACTCTTTCGCTTGCTTTACATAGCTAGGCGGAATACAAACGGACGCCGTGCCATACTGGATTCCCTCGTCGCAAATTTTGCGAATTTGCTCCCACGTCGCCGTTTGTCCAAGCAACGTATGATCGCAAGTGGATAAAATTTTTTTCATGTCTAACATCGTTTCTCTCCTATGAAATATTTTCCAAATTCTATTATACCCCTTTTTTCTTCGACTGTCAAGACCGTCTGGAAAATTTTTTGTCTAATCTAGACTATTTCCCGTGTTTTTTCGCGAAAAAACAACTTTTTTAAACCATTTTTTAAACTGCTTGCAAACAAGTAAATTTTTGCCCCTTTATTAAAAATAAATTATCCACATTTTTTTGTTTTTTATTGAAAAAAGGTTTGCTTTTTGTCGAAAGAAGTGTTATTATAGAAGCGTGATAATATAGAGTAGTATAACCATGTGGGTTTAAAAGAAGGGAAACAGTATGACGATTTCGATACAAAAAGCAAGCTTGTGGAAAAGAATTTCCGCTTGGATTTTCGATATGATTTTGACGATTACCATTGCCATCGGCGCGGCTTTCGTCATTTCAAAGATTGTCCACTACGACGATTATAACGCGAAAATGGAAGCGAAATACGAGCAATACGAAAAAGACTACGGTATTGATATCGATATTTCCGAAGAAGAATACGAGAAGTTGCCCGAAGAGGAAAAAGCTATTTACGAGGAAGCGGACGAGGCGTTTCGCGAAGACCCCGAAGTGCTGGAACTTCAAAGTAAACTTTTCACCCTGTCCATGCTTATTTTGAGTC
Source organism: Clostridia bacterium (assembly GCA_017462825.1). The sequence goes on from JAFTQI010000001.1 coordinate 6,953, forward strand.
TTGGCGCGTTCTCCGCGTATTTCATTTGGCATTTTATTCTCCCGCTGCTGTTCAAAAATGGACAAACCCTAGGCAAGAAATGTTTTTCCATTGCCGTTATGCGGACAAGTTCCGTTAAGATAACCAGTCCTATCCTATTCGTGCGCTCTATGCTCGGTATGTACGCCATAGAAACAATGGTACCGCTGTTGATGCTTTTGATGCTCTTCTTTGGTATCCTCGGATCAATCGCCCTGATCGTAATCGGGCTCATTCTTCTTTTGCAAATTGTCGTTATGACCATGTCGAGAACGAATTCGACCATGCACGATCTTCTTTCCGACACCGTCGTTATTGACATAAGCACGCAAAAAATATTCGAAAACGAAGACGCGTTAATTGCTTATAAAGAGATGCGCTCCGCTATGGAATCCGCGCAAGCAAACGGCGACGAGTACACGCCTATTAACCTTTTTGACAACGCGACTTATCGCACAAACGAAGAAATTAATCAAGATTCCGAATCGGAAAATTGATGAGAAATAGAGAAATAATAAACGCTTTCAGGGAGGTTTTATGAAAGTAGAATTACAAAATTTAACCAAGATCTTCCCCAGTCGCAACAAAAAGTCTGGTGAAGAAGTTGTCGCGGTAAACAATTTTACGTTTACCATCCCCGACGGTAAGCTTGTAGGCTTGCTGGGCCCTTCTGGTTGCGGTAAGAGTACCACGCTTTACATGATTAGCGGTTTGCAAAAGCCCTCCGGCGGCCGTATTTTCTTCGGCGACGAAGACGTGACGGATCTTTCCCCTGAAAATAGAGGGATTGGTTTGGTTTTTCAAAACTATGCGCTTTATCCGCATATGACCGTTCAGCAAAACATTTTGTTCCCCTTGCAAAACTTGCGCGGTAAAGACAAAATGAGCAAGAGCGCGATGCTTGAAAGAGCTTTAAACGCGGCAAAACTTGTGCAAATCGACAACTTGATGGATAGAAAACCCAGCGAACTTTCGGGCGGTCAGCAACAACGCGTCGCGATTGCACGCGCACTCGTTAAAATGCCCCGCGTATTACTCCTTGACGAGCCCCTTTCGAACCTTGACGCACGTTTGCGTTTGCAAACCCGTGAAGAAATCAGAAGAATTCAAAAAGAAACGGGTATCACGACCGTATTTGTAACGCACGACCAAGAAGAAGCGATGAGTATCTCCGATATTATCGTCGTTATGAAACTCGGCGTTGTACAACAGGTCGGCAAGCCGCAAGATATTTACGATTCGCCCGTAAATCTTTTCGTTGCGAAATTCCTTGGCACGCCCCCTATCAACGTATTCAAAGCTCGCGTAGAAAGCGGTAAACTTTACATAGGCGAAGACGCTGTGATGGATATCACGGGTGTAGAAGACAAAGACGTATTCGTCGCCATTCGTCCCGAAGGGTTTATTCCTTGTTCGGACGGTAAAATGAAATGCGCCCTTTCCAACTTGGAAGTTATGGGCCGTGACGTAAGCATTGTATCCCGTCACGAAGCGTCCATAAATCCTATCGTTCGCTCGATTGTTGACGCAGATAATAAGATCGACTTGACGGCGCAAACGGTAAACTTCTCGTTGAAACCTCATAAAGTATTCCTTTTCGACGCGGAAACGGAAGAACGAATCTATTTCGGCGTAGAAGGCGTAGATCTTCCTACCCCTCCCGTAGCTGAAGAAACGGCAGTTGAAACACCCGTTGAAAAAATCATCGAAGCAGAGGTGGAATAAATTATGGCTAATTTTTCCGCTACCATGAAAAAGGTTTTCGTAGACGGAATTTGGGGTACGTTTTGTAAAAAATGGGTCTGGGAGACGTTCTTCGTCGCTTGGATCTATCAAGCGTTTTACCGCACTTTCGTTTGCAAAAAACTTAAATTTGATAAATGGAAAGCATGGGTATATCTTTCCCCTGCAATTATCTTGCTATTGATATTCACGGCTTGGCCGATTTTGAATACCCTGCGAATGGCATTCTCGGAAGGCTATACGACAGCGAAAGACTTACGTGGCGTGAAGTTTAGCATCGGTTTTGCAAACTTTGAAAAGGTTGTGGACTATCCCGCCTTCAAAACCGCATTGAAAAACACGATGTTGCTTTGCGTATTGACCGTTCCCCTTTCTACCTTCTTAGCTCTTTTGATTGCCGTTTGCTTGAACGCAATCAAGCCCTTGCAAAGACTTTTGCAAACCATCTTCTTCTTGCCTTACGTTACGAATACCATTGCAATCGGTATGGTATTTGCAGCGATGTTCAACGTAGTCGGTAAAGTAGATGACCCTAACGCAATCGTTGGTATTGTGAACAACCTTCTAAAACTATTTGGTGTGAAACCGATTGACTGGGTAAACTCAACGTCGTCTTACGGAGCAAACCTTACGGTACTTGTTATTTATATTGTATGGAATGCTCTACCTTTCAAAATTCTTGTCCTTTTGGGCGGTTTGCAAAGCGTCAACAAACAATATTATGAAGCGGCGAAAATCGATGGCACGCCCCGTTGGCGCGTATTTACGAAAATCACCGTTCCCCTTCTTTCCCCGATGATCGCGTACGTTGTTATCACGGGCTTTATCGGCGGGTTTAAGGAATATTCGAGTATTGTTGGTATTTTCGGCGACAACATGGCACCTCCGGGAACGTCTATGCCCGGCAACAAACGTTTGTATACGATGGTCGGCTACATTTACGACAACATCGATAAAAACCAAGGGCGCGCGAGCGCGGCAGCGTTAATCCTTTTTGCTATCATCTTTGCGGTGACGATGGTTAACCTCTACGTTAGCAAAAAGAAAACACACTATTAAGGAGGTACTGAAAATGTCTGAAATGCAAAACACCGTCATGACGGAAAAAGATATTGCAAAAGTATCTTCTAAACAAAAAGTAACGAAAGTTTTCGTACAAATCGGTTTATATTTCTTCTTAGGGTGCATGGCGTTCATCGTGCTTTTCCCTTTTTATTGGATGATTATTTCCTCCTTAAAGACGGTTGCCGAATACAACTGGCTTAAACCAAGTTTGTTCCCCCACACTTTCACCGGTAAGGGCTACATAGAAGCATTTAAGGTAGCAAATCTTCTCCAATTGTTTGGCAATACACTATACGTTGGCGTTATTTCTACTATTCTTTCCTTGATCATTACCGTGCTTTCGGCATTCGCGTTTGCAAGACTCGAATTCAAAGGCAAAAACGTGCTTTTTGCCGTTCTTCTTGCAACAATGATGATTCCTGGGGAACTTTTCACCGTTACGAACTTCCAAACCATTATGAAATGGAACTGGCGTTATACGTATAAAGTTTTGATTATCCCTTTCCTTGTAAGCGTCTTCTATATATATTTATTGAAGCAAAACTTTATGCAAATCCCCAACGAGCTTTATCTCGCGGCAAAGATCGACGGCACGACCGACCTTAAATATCTTTGGAAGGTTATGATCCCCCTCGCGCTTCCTACGCTTATTTCTATTACCATTTTGAAAATGATGGGCTCATGGAACACGTATATGTGGCCTAACTTGGTTGCTAACGACGATAAGCACATGCTTATTACCGTTGGTATCCGTCACGCGCAATTCGTTGACGAAGCAAGCAATCAAACGAACTACCCCGCCCAAATGGCTGCGGTAACGATTGTTTCCATCCCCTTGTTCATGGTATTCATCTTCTTGAGAAAGTATATCATGAAGGGCGTTTCGAGAAGCGGTATCAAAGGTTAATAATTAAACTGTTATTAAAAAATATAATATATAAAGGAAAAAGGTTTATGAGACAAACTGGCAAACTTAAAAGATTCTTCTTGCACACGGTTTCTGCTTTATTGGCACTTTCGACCGTCTTCTCCCTCGCAGCTTGCGGCGGCGCGTCTGACGACAGCGCCGACAAGGGCGGTAATACGAGCGTAGGCGGGAACGAAACCAGTGAAGGTGGCAGCGATAGCAGCGACATCACTTACGATGGCAGTAAACAAACCATTAAATTTTATCACTCCATGGGTCAAAGATTGGAACCTGGCTTCAACGCGGCGGTAAAGAGATTTAACGCGTTGTATCCTAATATTACGATTGATGCAGACAAGCAAGGCGGCTATGACGACGTATTGAAGAACATTTCTACGGAACTTATGGCAAACACGCATCCCAGCTTGGCATATTGCTATCAAGACCACGTTGCATACTACAACAACTACGGCGCAGTGGCTACGCTCGATGACTTGATTGCAAACGATTCCGTAATCACGAGAGCTGACGGTTCAAAAGAAATTCTCGGTCTCACCGATGAACAAATCTCCAAATTCATTCCCAGCTACTATGAAGAAGGTAGAGTGTTTGGCGACGGCTTGATGTACACCCTTCCTTTGTACAAGTCTACCGAACTTTTCTATTATAACAAAGACTTCTTCACCCAGCACAACCTTACACCCCCTACGACGTGGGATGAATTGGAAGTGCTTTGTGCAAAAATTAAAGAAATTGACCCCTCCTGTATTCCCCTTGGTTATGACTCCGAAGCAAACTGGTTCATTACGATGTGTGAACAATTAGAGTCCCCTTACACGACGGCTATCGGCGAAGATCCTGAAGATTTCTTCCTTTTCAATAACGAAACTAACCACGAGTTCGTTGCTAAATTCGCTGAATGGTACAATAAGGGCTACATAACCACGCAAGACTTGTACGGCGGCTATACGTCTGGGCTTTTCACCGCGCAAACGGGTCAAAAATCCTATATGACGATTGGTTCGTCGGCAGGTGCAACCAGCCAACGTCCTACGGCTCTTAACGGCGTATATCCTTTTGAAGTAGGCATCGCTCCTATCCCTCAAGTGAACCCTGAAAAACCGAAGGTTATTTCGCAAGGTCCTTCCCTTTGCATTTTCAACAATAAGAAGAACCCTCAAGAAACGATTGCGGCGTGGCTCTTTGCCAAATTCCTTGCAACCGACGTTGCCTATCAAGTAGATATCGCGCTCAACACCGGTTATGTTCCTGTAACGACGGCGGTTGAATCCAACCCTACGTATCAAGCGGAAATTGAATACGCTGACGGCAAAGACAATATCGCACAGCTTGCTATTAAGACGTGTATGGCTCAATCCAACAACTATTTCGTATCTCCTGCATTCAACGGTTCCGCGGAAGCACGTAAACAAGTAGGCGTTCTTATGCAATACTGTTTCACGAACGGCGTAAAGAACGGCGTAGCGAATATGAGCACGATTAGAGCTACTTTCGACGCGGCTATCGAAGAATGTATTTACTCGATCGAATAATCTTCTTATACGAATTAAGGAAATAAAGGCATGAAAAAGAAATTATTAACATTATTATTGCTCGGTTGTATCGCGTGCGGCTCTTTTGCCGCATGCGGAAAAAAGGAGTTCGGCGCGGATAACGGCACGTCGACGCCCCCTACTTCCGAGAACTCGCAAACGAGTGACGGCGAGACGAGCGAAAATCCGAAGCCTGAAATCGAAGAAATCGACTATGCTGGGCTCGTTGCGGAAAAGTTTGATTTAAATTCCACAGCAACGAAGAAATTGGAAGTTAGCGTCAAGCTTTTCATTGACGGCGACACTACCCACTTCAACGTACCTAAGGACGTTGTTTCAAACGGCGTTTTAAAGGCAAGATATCTTGCAGTTGATACGCCCGAATCCACGGGTAAAGTGCAAGAATGGGGTAAAACGGCGGCAAACTTCACGAAGTCTAAGTTGCAATCCGCTACCTCTATCATTCTTGAAACGGACGGTGCAGATTGGGAAATTGACTCTACGGGCGAACGCCGTTTGGTATGGGTATGGTATAAACCCGCTAGTTCTACCACCTACCGCAATTTGAATATTGAAATTTTGCAAAACGGTCTTGCGCACGCGTCCAACTCCGCAGGCAACCGCTATGGTGAAGAATACTGTATGCCCGCAATCAACCAAGCGAAAGCTTTGGAATTGCACGTATATTCCGACGAGAAAGACCCTGGTTTCTATTACGGCGACGCAGTCAATCTTTCTTTGCGAGAATTAAGAATGAATATTGAAGATTACGATGGCATAATGGTTTCTTACGAAGGCGTTATTACCTATGGTTATAACAACGGCGTATACGTAGAAAGCTACGACGATGAAACGGAAATTTGGTACGGTATGTACGCGTACTTTGGTTTCCAAATGCCCGGTGCTGCACTTCGTATCTTGAAACCTGGTAATCACGTTCGTATCGTAGGTACCGTAAGTGAATTCAGCGGTTCGTGGCAAGTTTCAGGTTTGGAATTCAGCTATGATCCAAATGTCGATGCTAGCTTGAAGTTGCTTGACAACGAATATCACGCACCTGCTAACGTTAAAACGACAGTCGAAAAATTTAATAGCAACGTGACGCTTGAACTTGAAGGTCAAGAGCCTACTGCTTATCCGTATGCACAGCTTGCTTTGCACAGCTCCATCGTAATGAACGATTTGGTCGTTACCAAGCTCTATACGACGAACAACGGCGGCGATAGCGACGGCGCAATCTCCATCACTTGCAAACAAGGCGATAAAACAATTGTCGTTCGCACCAACGTCATGTACGATGCGGAGGGTAATTTGATCACGCAAGACGTTTTCCAAGGAAAAACGATTGACGTAAAAGGTATCATCAACTACTTCCAGCTCAACGATGACGCGGAAGGTTCTTACCAAATCAACGTTTTCGGCATGGACTATATTACGATTCATTAAGTTTTAAAAAAATAATTATATTAAAATCATAAGGAGAAACTCATGAAGAAACAACTCATCAGCATCATTGCTGCGCTCTCCTGTTTTGCATGCCTTGGCAGCTGTCTTAACGACACTGCTGCGGATAAAAACAGTGTTCCCAGCGGCGGGACTACGAGCGAAGGCGGCATCACGAGCGAAGGCGGGATTACGAGTGAAGGCGGTTCTTCCGAAAGTCAAGAACCTGAAACACCTGTAGTCAACTTTAAGGCTGTTAAGGCTATTTTGAAAGGAATGTACGAGCAAGAAGTATATTCTTACAACAACGTGGATTTCGACGTTGTAAACGTAATTCCTAACGTACAAGGTCTTGACTACACCCTTACGTGGAGCGTTGACGTAGACAGCGTTAAATTGGAAAGCAACGGCGACGTTACGAAAGTAAACGTAGACGAAGCTTCCGCCGTTGACGTAGACTACGTTCTTACGGCTACGATTACGGCACCTGACGGTCAAACCTCTACGCAAAACTTCAGATTTACCGTAAAAGCGGTAAGTCAATACGTAACCGCTACGATTACGGGTAAACCTTTGGAAAATACGCCGTACAAGTTCCACGTATATCAGTCCACCTTGAGCAAAGACTTGTATTTCAACGGCAACACGAAATATTATGACTACTATTTCGGCACGACCGAAAATTCGGAAGAAGCAGTTGATATTTACGCAGAATATGTTGAAAACAGCGAAACAAACTTTAATCTTTACTTCAAGAAAGACGTTGTTGACGCAGAATCTGGCGAAATGCAAAAAGACGTTAAATATTATATTGGCGTGCGCGTAAGTGCTGACAAAAAACACGACAACATCCTTGCGGATACTTCCCCTATCTCTGAATTCTATTGGAGTGAACAATACGGCACAATCGTTACGAAAGCACTCGGCAAATCGGGCAAAGAAGACGAATTCTATCTTGGTAACCACGACACGAAAGATAGCATCAGCTGTTCGGTTGCGGCTTCTTACTTTGGTCAAGACGGCTCTAACGTTGGTCATCTTGTCGGTCTTGTTGATAGAACGACGGTTCCCGCAGCGGATAAAGTGGCAAACACCATCCAAACGCTTGGCTTGAAGAACTCCTATCAATGCGATACGGAAGTAGAACTTCCCGAACGTGGCGCTATGTACCCCGAAACAGTGATTTCTTGGGTATGCGATAGCGAACTCGTTACCATCGAAGGCAGCAAGATGACGTTTGCAAACGTTACCAACGCTACGGAAGTTGTCCTTAAAGCAACCGTTACCTGCGGCGACGTTTCGAAGACGGAAGAAGTGAAGATCACCATCGCTTCCGCTCTTCCTGAAGACGGCGCTACCCTTACGATTCCCCAAGCATTGGAAATCGGTAAGAATCTTACCGCAGCAACGACGCAAAAATATTACATTAGCGGTAAAATTACGGGCTTCTATGGAGACAAAGGCAGCACCTACGGTAATATTTACATTGAAGACGCTGAGGGCAAGTCCATTCTTATTTACGGTCTTTACAGCGAAGACGGTTCCGTTCGTTACGACAAGATGGAAACTAAGCCCGTTGTTGGCGATAGCGTTAAAGTATACGGCGTACTCACGCAATATAACGGTACAGCTCAATTCAAGGACGCTTGGCTTATGGAACATACCGTAGGCGAAGGCGGCAACGAAGGTGGCAATGAAGGTGGCAATGAAGGTGGCGACGAAACGCCCGATTTGACCACGACGGAAGGCATTCTTAAAGCACTCTATGCGTTAAAAGACGGCGAAACCCTTACTGGTCCTTTCACCATTACAGGTACAATCACGGTTGTAGATAGCTGGAAGAACCCTACCATAGTTGTTAAAGGCTTCGAAAATATGCCCGTTTACTGCTACAAATTGCAAGTTACCAATGTTGTTGGCGATACGATCACCGTAACCGCACAAAGCATGAAGAATCATCAAGGTACTTTTGAATTCATGGATTGTACGTTGGTTAGCTCTGAAGTAGGCGGCGGCGAAGAAGGTGGCGAAGAAGGCGGCGAACTTGAAGAAATCTCCACCCCCGTAGTAGGCGTTGAATATCTTGTAAAAGGCGTAAACGCTAGTGGTGACCTTTATTTCGACGGTACGATTAAGAGCGGCCGCATTAACGGTACGAATAATTCGGCTAACGCTGTTGCGATTATCCTTGAAGAAACAGGCGCAGCAAACGAATTTTATATGTATTTTATGGACGGCAGTACGAAGACCTACATCGTAGGTAACTGCTCAACGGCAAGCTACAAAACTGCTGCTTACGAATTCGTAACGTCTACCCCTAGCGACGTTTGGGTTGTGAACACAACCGATAAAACAATTTCGTCGAAAGAAACCGGCCGCGTAATTTCCACACAAGCTGGTTCTACACATTCCAACTTCAGCACTTATGCTGCTTCCAATATGGGTACACAAAGCGACTACGGTATTTATACCCCCGCTTGGTTCTTTGCCGATAATGATACCGAAGCGGGCTGCAAACATACGGAAGAAACGCTTGCGGCGAAAGCTCCTACGTGTACCGAAACAGGTTTGACGGAAGGTAAGAAGTGCTCCGTATGCGGTGAAATCCTTGTAGCACAGGACGAAGTTGCGGCTTTGGGTCACAAGGAAGAAACGCTTGCAGCAAAAGCTCCTACGTGTACCGAAACGGGTTTGACAGAAGGTAAGAAATGCTCCGTATGCGGTGAAATTCTTGTAGCACAGGAAGAAATTGCGGCTTTAGGTCACAAGGAAGAAACGCTTGCGGCGAAAGCTCCTACGTGTACCGAAACAGGTTTGACGGAAGGTAAGAAATGCTCCGTATGCGGTGAAATCCTTGTAGCACAGGACGAAGTTGCGGCAAACGGTCATAGCTATACGGCGGAAGAAACCACAGCCCCTACGCTCAACAGTGTTGGTGAAAGAACTTACACTTGCAGTGTTTGCGGCGACTCCTACACCGAAGAAGTCCCCATGCTTGGCGGTGCGGTAGCGGAAATAAACGGCGTGAAATACGCAACGCTTGCAGACGCGATTAGAGCTGCAGAAGCAGGCAACACGATTACGTTGAGCAAAGACCTTGAGTCAAGTGATATTATCACGCTTGATAAGGCTATTACGCTCGACGGTGCAGGCAAAACGATTAGCTCTACTGCTGGCCGCGCTATTAACGTAAGCGGCGCAGACGGAGTAACGATTAAAAACCTTACGGTTGTAGCTGACGGCGAACGTGCTATCAACGTTATCCAAGGCGCAACGAACGTTACGATTGAAAACGTTACGGCAACGGCTGACAACTATGCGATTAACGTAGCGGCTTCCGCGACAGATGCTGTTGTAACCATTATTGACTCCGACCTTACCGGTCTTAACGTAATCAACGTAGCTGCTGCAAACGCAGTGGTAACCGTTAATAACACGAAAGTTACCTGCAATGATGAAAACGCAGCTGAAAACTATGCAGCGTTGGCGTTAAACAAAGACGCTAAGGGTGCAAAAATCACTTTCACCTCTGGTGAAAACGGCAGTATCGTTGCAAACGACGACTCTGTAAAAGGTTCTAACGGCGCTGAAGATGGCACAATTACCATCGACGGCACGACGGACGGCGTAGATATTATTGTGGCGTATCTTAAGTCGAGCGGCGATTATTACTACAGTTTCACGACCATTGACGCTGCTATCGCAAGTGCAAAGGCAGGCGCCGAAATGGTTATAATCCGCGACGTAGCACTTAATACTATCCTTGTTATCGACAAGGCTATCACAATCGACGGCAACGGCAAGACGATCACTTCCACGGCTGATCGTGCTATCAACGTAGATTGCACGGGCGACGTAGTAATCAACAACCTTAAAGTTGTAGCTGACGGTGCTTGCACCAGAGGCGTAAATATCATCAATCAAGCAAGCAACGTAACTCTTGAAAACGTAAAAATTAGCTTCAACGTTGAAAAGGGTCCTCTTTACGGCGTACACGTTGCAACCTCGGCAAACGGTGCAAACCTTACGGTGAAAGCATCCGAAGTTTCCGCTTGGGGCGCAGTAGCTGTATACGGCGACAATCATAACGTTACGATTGAAAACTCCACGCTTGTTGGTACGAACGTATATTCGACGGCTACTAACAGTTTTGCAACCGTGGCTATTGGCGGCGACAATATCCATGTAGCGGTAAACGGCGGTACCTTGAAAGCGATTGCACAAGGTACGGAAGCTCAATTCATCGTTGGCGCAACGGCTAACTCTACGACCAACTCCTCTGTAACGCTTAACGCTGAACTTGCTCTTGAAGGCGAAACGGCTTTCTATATCGGTATGGACGATTTAGCCACGAATGTAGTGAAATTCCCCGCAGCTTGCACGGAAGGGATCAAAGCACAAGGCTACTGCGTAATTGCGGAAGCTGAAAGCGAATTTATTACGGTAAAAGCTGACCACAGTTATGAATCAGTTGTAACGGCTCCTACCTGCACGGAAGCTGGTTATACGACTTATACCTGTGCTTGCGGCGACAGCTATACGGCTGACGAAGTAGCGGCAACGGGTCACAGCGGCTATGACGCTGACTACAAGTGCGACGTATGTTCCGCAGTAGTTGAGCCCGAAGCTGACACAGCGCTTACCGTTGCACAAGCTATTGAATTGGCAAAAGCTCTTGGCGCTAATAACTTCTCTACTAATAAATATTATCTTACTGTAACCATCGAAAGCGTTTATAACACCGAATACGGCAATGCAAACGTTACGGATGAAAATGGCGATAAGTACGTAATCTACGGAATGTATCAAGACGGTACGAGATATGATAAGCTTACTTATAAACCTGTAAAAGGTGACAAACTTACGGTTTATGCTGCAGTAGGTAGCTATCAAAAAAATGAGACCTCTTCCATTACTTATCAAATGAAAAATGTAGATCTCGAAGAAATCGTTGCGCATACGCATAACTATGATTCCGTTGTAACGAAACCTACTTGTACGGCTGACGGCTACACCACCCATACCTGCTCCATTTGTGCAGATACGTATAAAGATTCTGAAGTAGCAGCTTTGGGTCACACCACCGAAAACGGTACCTGCGAAAACTGCGGCAAAGAAATCAGTGCTGAAAATCCTGGTTTGACGGAAAAATCCTATTCCTATACTATGACGAAAGGCGATTTCTCTGGAAACGGTACGAAAGCCCTTAATGGTGTAAATTGGACTTTTGAAGGCGAGAGTACTTATTTTGGATGGGATTCTAATTCTTCCGCTAAAGGCGTGCAGTTTGGCTCTGGCAGCGCCCCCAATAAATCTATGAACTTTACCTCCGAAAGCTTCAGCAACGTATCCAAAATCGTAATCAATACCTCTGGTGCAAAGAGTATTGCTGGCTCCTGCAAGGTTTACGTTGGCGAAACTTTAGTTGATACGATTACTCTTACAGCAACTGCGACGGATTATACGATTGAATTGTCGGAAGCTCTTTCTGGCGAAGTTAGATTTGAATATACGCAAACCTCTTCCAAAGCTATTTATATCAAATCTATTGCAGTTGATTATGCTGAATAATTAAACATTCGCTAAACAACTAAAAACTTACGCTCGCGTAGAAATACGCGAGCGTATTTTTATTCCCCTTTTCGCTTTTGATTGACTATCCTCCCCCTTTATGCTATAATATTCAAGATTCCCATAGTTATATAGGAGTATCTACGTATGAATGCTTGGAAAAAACTTTGTTTATTCATAGCCGCGTTATTCGTATTTACTGCCGCGCCTGCATGCAGCCTTTCGCCGTCGAAAGATTCCGAAAGCACTGCTTCTACCGAAAATGAAAGTCCTCCGCCCGACAATAGCGAGAACAGTGAAGACAACGAAACTACCGCGCCTGAAACGAGCGATGAAAACAGCGAAAATTCGGGAGATGAAGAAGATACCGAGGCATTACTTGCCAAAGAGATTTTGGACGAGGCGTATGCCCTTTCCGTTGGCGATTATTTGGACGGCAGCTATACCCTTACGGGTACGGTAACGAAAATCACCAAAAAATATTCGTCGAGCAAGGGCGTTACGTTGATTATGCGCGTGCACGAGCCGCAAAACCGCACGATGATGTGTTATCAGCTCAAGGGCGACGGCGCAAGCCTTATTGGCGTTGGCTAC